>DASWIG010000339.1:0-14688 GCA_036397835.1 Thermoanaerobaculia bacterium | reverse complement strand
GCGACCCAGCCCAAGAGCCCCAGCCGCGCGCCGGATCCCGACCAAACCAGTGGCCTATGGAGCTCCGGAGAGCATACGCCCCGGCTACCAGCCATTCTCCTCACCTGCAAATCGCCCTATCCCATTGAAAACACGCGGTTTCCTGTCTGTTCCAAAAGAGCCGCACCCATCCGATTCCTCACCCGGCCCATGGTCGGCATCGAAGTCAAGGAATTGCGGGCGGCGTTTCGTGCCTGGCAGCGCCACCGAGACCATTCGAGACTGCTCGATGCCGTGCGGGCTGTCGAGGAACGGCGAGGGGCGGAGAATCCGCCGCCACCGGCTCAAGAATCCGGCGGGAAGGCCCGGCTCGAGCGTGAGCAGCTTCGGCTGATTTGCTTCGACCTGGTGACGGGCGGATGAGCTCGGCCCGCGTAGGTTTCTTCCACGTCTGAACACGACTTCGCCGAGTCGACGGTGAGGCCTGGGCGGACCGCTCAGAAGGCGTGGCCGAAGCCGACGTAAGCCTTGTAGTCCGGGTCGCCCTCGCGCTGGTCGAGCGGGACCCCCAGGTCGAGGCGGAAGAGCCCGAACGGCGTGTCGGCGCGCAGGCCGAAGCCGGCCGCCGTGAAGAGGTCCGTGCCGAAATCGCCCTTGTCGGCCCAGGCGTTGCCGGCGTCGACGAAGACCAGGCCCGAAAGAACGTTCCAGATCGGGAAGCGCAATTCCTGGTTGATCACGAGCAGCGCCTCGCCGCCGCGGTCGTCGTCGCTGAGACTGTCGGTGTCGTAGCCGCGCACCGAATACGCGCCGCCGGCCGCGAAGAGCTCCTCGGAGAGCGGGAGCTGGTCCTGCGACGTCAGCAGGCCCACCCGGTAGGCCTGTGACCAGGTGAGCTGCCGGCGCCCCAGCTTGAAGGCGGGCCGGTGCCAGTGGAGCTGCGTGAACAGGCGCACGAAGTCGAAGTCGCTCCCGATGTAGTCGTTCGTCGTCGAGAGGTCGGCGCTCATGAAGAGCCCGCGCCAGGGATTGATCAGGTCGTCGCGGGTGTCGTGGATCACCTGCCAACCGATGAACGGGAAACGGATCGTCTGGTCGAAGGGGAAGAACGGATCGGGCTCCTTCTCGCGGATGTGCTCGCGCCGGAAGCGCGCGTACACGCGGCTGGTCAGGCGCCGGATCGGGAAGGAGACCTGGACCGAGCTCTCGACCGAATCGGTCACGATGATGTTCTCGATCGGGTCGTCAGGCGTCGCGTCTTCCTCCAGATGGCGCTGCTGGAGGTAGTACTCGACCGCCATGCGGCGGCCGAAGATGCCCGTCTTCGCGGCGTAGAAGCGCCCCGCCTGGTCGTTTTCGGAGTACAGACCGCGCAGCCCCACGGAGATGCCGCGGCCGAGGAAGTTGCGGTCGACGGCGTCGACCACCACGCTGCCGCCTTCGCTGTTCTCCCAGCGCAGGCCGTAGGCGAGCTGATAGCGGGGGATCTCTTCGACGTCGAAGGTCACGATGGCGGTGGAGCTGTCCGGGAACCGTTCACTGGTGCTGCGCACGCTGGTGAAGAGGCGCGTGCCCAGGAGGAGGCGGCGCGCTTCGGCGACGCGCGCGGGCTCGAGGGGCGCGTCCTCCTCGAGCTTGGTCACCTTCTGGGCCCATTTCGGCCGCGTGGCCTGCAGCCCTTCGATCTTCACCTCGTCGAGACGGTAGCGGGGGCCGGGCTCGACTTCGTAGGCGAGATCGATGATCGGCGAGCCTTCGGCGAGGGGGGTCAGGACCGAGCGCACCCGCGCCTCGGCGTGGCCCTGGCGCTTGAGGTCGTTCTGGATCAGGTACTTTCCGACCGAGACGCGGTCGGTGCGCGGCACGTCGCCGGCCGCCAGCGGCAGCCGCTCCTGGTAGCGCGCCCGGTCGTCGTCGTTGAGGCCGGTGATCGTCACGCTGGCGAGCTCCTGGCGGGTCCCCGGGGCCAGCGCCACGCGCAGCTCGCGCTCCTCGTCGACGAGCTCGCGCGTCACGACCTCGGCCTCGGGGTGGCCCAGGGACCGCATCTGTGCGAGCACCCACTCGTCCGCCTCGGGCAGGCCCGCCGCCAGCTCCACGCGCGCCGCTTCGCCGCCGAGGCGCTCCCGGAGGAGCGTCGCGGTCGCCTCGTCCACCCCCGTGAAGACCACGCGGTTGATGCGCACGCGGCGCCCGCCTACGGCGATGATGCGCACGGTCCGCGAGGTGGTTTCCGTGGCCGGCTCGACGACGACTTCGACCGTCGGCTCGAGGTAGCCCATGCCGTGCAGCGCCTGCGTCGTTTCGGCGCTGATCTCCGCCAGCGCCGCCGGTTCGTAGAAGTCGGAGCGGTAGGACGACGTGATCGAGCGCCGCAACGCCACCGGCGGCGTGTCGCCCTCGAACTCGAACGCCACGTGGTGGCCCGGCTCGACCCGCACCCTGACGTCGGCCAGCCCGGGCTTCACGGGCTCCACGCGCGCTTCCACGTCGGCGTCCGGGTAGCCGCGGTGGCGCAGCATCTCCTCCACGTCGACCTCGACGTCGAAGTCGACGCCGTCGGGAAGGGGCTCGTTGCGCACGTAGCCCACGGCGTTGCGCACGCCGCGCACCGAGAGCTCCTCGGGCAGGCCGTCGACCCGGATCTTGCGCAGCCGGACCTGGTCCTCGTCCTGCTTGCCGCCGCCGAAGAGCAGCGTGTGCTCGAGCGTGCCGCCCTCGTTGTCCGCCTCGTTGGTGAAGACCTGGAACGACATCCGCGGCAGGCCCCGGAGGTCGTGGAGGTTGAGCAGGTAAGTCCGGTCCTGGGAGTCGCGCACGTCGATCGCCGCCACCAGGGCGACGTTGCGCGAAAGGTCGTTGCTGATCACGATCTTGGCCGTCGGGTCGCTCTCGATGAACACCAGTACCGGCTGGACGCGGATCGAGCCCAGGCGTTCGTTGAGCCGACTGGCGATCTGGCCGCCCAGGGAGCCGGCAAGGCCCAGACCGAGCTGCTGCTGAGTGGAGGGCTCGTCCTCGGCGCTGCCGCTGCCGAAATAGTGCCGGTACTCGACGGTGTCTTCCCATTCGAAGGGACCGCGGGGGACGGAAGGGTCCTCCCTGCGGACGGCCTCGAACGCCGTCAGCGTCGGCAGCTCGACCTCCGGCGGGACTCCCGGCTCGCCGGAGAAGACGAGGGCCACCTGGTCGGACGGCGCGGCGCGGCCGAAGATCGTGAGCTGTCCGCCCGGCGCCGCCTCGATGCGCCCCTCGATCGACGGGTTGCCCAGCGTCCCCTGCACGGTGATCGACGACCAGTCCGCCTTGAGGTCCGCGAGGTTGTTCTTGATCCGCACGCCCTCGGCGGTGGTGATCACCAGGTCGAGCTCGATGGCGTCCAGAGGATCGGCGCGGGCGCCGGCGAGGTCGGGAGCCGCGTTGAGCACCGAGAGGATCTCCCGCTTCAGGTCGACGTCGCGGCGCAGCACGCCGCGCTCGACCACCACTTCGCCGGCGAGACGCCCGCGCCCTGCCGCCGGGAGGAACAGCTCGAGGCGGCCGTCGAGCTGCGCGCTCAGGCCGTAGTCCACGCGGTAGCGCACGTCCTCGAAACGGGCGTTGAACGTCCAGTCGCCCGCCGTGGAGGTCGCATCGACCTCCAGCGACCCTTCATTGAGCCGGGCGCGGGCCACCGGCAGCCGGATCTCGTCGCCGTCCACGATCACCTCGAGGTGGAGCTCGGCGAGCTGGGTCACGTACGGCGACATGAAGAGCACGCGGGCGTCGGGGCCGTCGGCCTTCACGTGGAGGTCGAGGTCGCCCACGGTGCCGGCGACGTCGGCGATCACCGCCACCGGCCCGTCGGCCACGCCCCCCGCCAGGTAGGGCGTGAAGAGGGCGGCGTCCACCACGCCATCGGCGTGGGCGTCGATGGCGGCGACGAGGGCCGCGAAGCCGTCTGCCGGCGTCCATCCGGGCGTCAGGTCCACCGACGCTCTGACGTCCACCGGGCGGCCGTCGGCGCGCAGCGTCACCGGCAGCACCTCGAGCTTGCGGTCGGCCAGGGCGATGAGGATCGGGTCGTCCGCCACCTCGAGACGGTGGCCGTCCACTTCCAGCAGCCAGCGCGGCACCAGCAGCTCGCCCTCGGCCGCGGTGAGGTCGCCGGGCTCGATCCACACGCGGCCGGTGAGGCTCAGCTCGTGGGCGGTCCACGGCGGCTGCCGTCCGACGTCCGGAGCCAGGTTCCCGAGGTCGAGGCGAGGAAAGCCGAGGTCGACGACGATGCGCCCGTCGGCGACGACCACGGGCCAGGCGTCGACGTCGATCTCGAAGGCGCGCAGGGCGCCGAGGGGAATCTCGGCGGCGAGCTCGCCCGGGCCGTTGGGGGTCTCGACGTCGAGCCGCTCCACGTGCACCACGCCGTCGGCCAGCTCGGCGCGGAAGGAAAGCCGGTCGATGCCGCCGAACGGGTTCTCGGCCTCGAGATAGAGAGCGGCGCCGGCGATCTTGGCCTCGGCGGCCCGGGTGCCGAAGAGCGGCTGCGGCAGGTCGACGCGCCCGTCGCCGGTGAACAGGGTCTGGCCGGTGCGGCCGGAGAGCGTGGTGATCCGCAGGCTCTCGCCGTCGGTCTCGGCGACGAAGCGCAGCCGCTCGAACACCGGCATGTCGGTGCCGTAGACGAGGCCGGTGCCGCTCAGGTCGATCTCGGCGCTCCAGTCCGTGGGCTCGCCGCGGGCGGTCACGGTGCCGTCGACGAGGCCGTGGAGCTCGTCCGACAGCCGCCCGAGGGCGAGGGCCGTCAGCTCCAGGCGGGCCTCGCCGCGCCTCGCCACCGGCTCGCCGGAAGCGGTCACCGCCACGCTCGAGGCGTCGTCGAGGCGCCAGGTGGCGTCGAGGGTCACCCGCGGCGCGTCGATCTTGCCGGCGACGTCCGCGGTCGCCGCCAGCGATCCCTCGAGCGTCACCGGCAGCGCCGCCAGGTCGACGCCCTCGAACAGTCGCGGCCAGCGCTGGCGGGCGTCGTCCACGGCCGCCACCAAGTCGGGCAGCTCGAGCTCGAGGCGGGTCGCCCGCAGCTCGCCCGCGGCCAGCTCCGGCCACGCGGCCGCGGCCAGGACGCCGGCGAGGTGACGGCGGCCGGGCGTCGACGGCAGCAGCGTCGCCGCGAAGGCGAGGACGAGCTCCGGCCCCGGCTCGTCGACGGTGCGCGCCGAGGCCGTGGCGAGGATCTCGCGTCCGCGCCGCCAGGTCGCCTCGACGTCGACGGTGGGCTCGGCGGGCGCCGCGGCGTCCACCGTGGCGTCGGCGGTGAGGTCGAAGCGGGTGCCGCCGACGGCGAAGCGCTCGAGCAGCTCGGCGTCCACGAACGGCCGCAGCAGCTCCGCCGGCAGGTCGCGGGCCTCGGCGTGGACGTCGCCCACCAGCGAGTCGAGGACGACGCCGGCCTCGTCCAGGCGCCCGTCGGTGAGGGTGAAGGAGGCGTCGACGAGATCCCGGCCGTCCTGACGCCAGAGCAGGGTGCCGCCGCCGGTGACCTGGCGCGCGGCGGCGGGATCGCCGGTGAAGCGGGCGTCGAGGTCGAGACGCGAGGGGCGTCCGCCAGGCCGCGCCGCCTCGCCGATCCAGGGCTCCAGGGCTGCGGACGGGAAGTCGTCGGCCGCCACCTGGAGCCGGCCGCGGAACGTCCGCAGGTCGATCTCGCCGTTGGCCCTCACCCGGGCGCCGGGCTCGAGCTCGGCGACCAGGATGGAGGGGTCGGCTTCAAGGGCGAGACGCAGGAAGAGCGGGTCGTCTTCGCCGGTTCCGAGCTCGCCGTCGGCGTCGAGGCGCAGGCCCTCGCCGGTGAGCCTCAGGTCGTCGATACGGTAGGGACCTTCGAGGGGACCCGCGACGCGGCTCGAGACCTCGAGCTCGAGCGGCTCGCCCACCGCGCGCGTCAGCGTGAGGCGCGCCGGCTCGAGGCGTAGCTCGGCGACGCTGTCGAGATAGGAGCCGGCGACGTCGACGCCGGCGGCCTCGAAGGCGGTGAGCCAGGGCCGGGCGTCCCCGGCAGCGGCGACCTCGCCGAGGAGGCGGCCGTCGACGAGCCGCAGGTCGTGGACGTCGATCCGCGGCGGTGGCTCGTCGCCGGGCGGCGGCAGCGGCTGACGCAGGTCGGCCACCGGCCGCTCGAGCGCCAGGGCCCGGAGCGTCAGCGGCTCGCCGAAGAGACCGCTCCAGTCGAATTCGACGCGGACGCTCTCGGCGGTCAGGAAGGGGTCGGCGTCGCCGGTGGCGAGGCTGGCGTCGTCGAGCACCAGGAGGCCGGGCCGGAATTGCAGCGAGAAGTCGGCGGCCTGGAGGCGGATGCCGCTCGTCGCCTCGTAGGAACGGCTGATGCGCGCCAGGACGGCCTGGCGCCCGGCAGGGCTGCGCAGCGCGAGCCAGCCGAGGCCGACGAGCAGGAGCGGCAGCCCCAGGAGGACGATCGCGATCCAGGCGATGAGCCGGCGTCCCCGGCGGCGCGGTGTAGGTGTCTCGACGTCGCTGGTGGGTGCTGCCATTCCATGGGAGTATAACGCAGAGTCCGGTGGCTATGCGGGCGGCTTGACCTCGACTGTCTGCTCCTTCAGAGCAGGCGTCTTCCGCCCTCGAATTCGATTATTGGTGCCGCGTTTCGGTCCTGGTTGCAGTAGCGACAAATGTAGAAGCAGTTCGCGTACGCGTTAGCGCTCTTGGCGTCATGGCTCACGGGCACGAAGTGCTCGACTTGGGTGACGCCCGAGCCTTCAGCACCCCGTGGTGCGAAGTCAGACTCATGACAAAGGCAAAACGGACATGTGAAGCCGAAGTCCCAACGCAGGCATTGCCGGTAGGACCGATAGCCATAGCGCCCATGAGCGGGAGGTGGACTGTGCCGCCGCTCGATGGCGATTCGCCAGGGGACCAATTGCGGCGGAAGGATTCTCACCGAGCCAGCAGCGTCTCAGCGTGTTTGAGGAGACGGTCCCCCTCGCCTGGTTGGAGCCGCCGCATCGACTCGGCTCGGCGGCGCAATACCGCTGCTTCCTCGACTTTGAGAGCGCGTAGCCGCTCTCGTCTTCGTTCGATCTCGGCCCCGACGCCGGGATCGTCTTGCGACCGCGCGACGAGCTCTCGGAGATCGTCGTAGATCTGGTCGATCTCCGCTTCGATCTCCATCGCGCCTCGGGACTCGGCTTCGGAAGGTCTGACCGCCGACGTCACGACCGGCGTGAGCTCGATGCCTCTGAAGGTCACGGTGACCTCGAAGGAGGCACCGGGAAGGACTCCGGCGGCCTCACGGATAGCCTCGGGCATCACCAGATGCCCGGCGGGGTCGACGGTGGCGGTCACGCGGCTCATGTTGGTGATCTTAGCACGATGTCCGCGTCATTCGAGCCTGATTGCGACCGCCCCTCACGGCCGCCTCAGCGGGCCAGGTACTCCCGCAGCGCCACGGCTAGCATGTGATACCCTCCCTGGCCATGAGCACGACGCGCTTCAGCGAGGACGTTCGTCCCATCTCGGATCTGAAGGTGCGGGCCGCCGAGATCGTCGACCACGCGCGGAAGTACCATCGGCCGGTCCTCCTGACCCGTCGGGGGCGCGGCGTCGCGATCCTCCTCGGCGTCGAGGAGTACGAGACGCTGACCGACCGCGCCGGGGTGGCAAGGTCAAGCGCGTGAACGCGTACCGGACGCTGACGACAATGGGTGCCCGTCCCTCCGTCCGTCCCGGCGGAGCGGGTGCTTGGCCTTGCGCTCGAATCGCCGCGCGGCACGACGCGGGGCGGATTCGGGTAGGTCAGGCTCCGCCTGACGATTGAACTGCGCGTGGACTGCGCGCTACCCCGAGGACGTCCTTGGCGGCCCTGCTCCGTGCGCAAGGCCAAGTGCGGCTCCGGTGAATTGCCGAGACACGCCACCCACGGTCCGCTTGCTCCGGACCGGCGCTCGGACTTGACCTTGCCACCCTGCGCTGGCCATGGCCAGTAGAGAAGTAGGGTGGGCGCAGCCTACCCTACGCGGCGACGCCGCAGTCTCGCCGGGCGGGCGGCTGAGCCGGCCGGTGGTGGGCTGGCGCCCACTCTACTGGTCCGCTTGAGCGATGTATTCTGCGACGTACCACTGGAATCAAATGTTGAGAACGCTTTTCAACGTGCACTGCCGACACTCACCGGTATTCCAGTCAGCGGTCAAGTAGAGACGCAGTTCTTCGGCAGTGACAATAACTCGTTTGGCAAGCCGGAAGTCGAAGCCGAAGAAGTTCTCCACGTTCGCCTCGCTCCCCGAGCCGCGCGCGAGCGCACGTGGCCAGAGCTCGCCGAGGCCATCGGCGGCACAGCAGAGGCGGTCTGTGCCGCCGCCCCCTCACGGCCCGCCTCCGCGGCTCAGATACTCTCGCAGCGCCACGGCCTGGTTCCTCTCCTCGTCGCGGGCGGAGTAGAGCAGCGTCACCGGCCCGCCCGCGGACTCCAGCCTCTCCACGATTTCCCGGCGCTTCGGCTCGAGCTCGGCGAAGTAGCGGCGCTTGAACTCGTCCCACTTCGCCGGATCGTGGCCGTACCATTTGCGCAGCGCGTGGGACGGAGCGGCCTGCTTGAGCCACAGGTCGACGCGGGCGCGCTCGCGCGTCATGCCGCGCGGCCAGATCCGGTCGACGAGCACGCGGAAGCCGTCGTCGTCGCCGGCGGGCTCGTAGACGCGGCGGATGCGCAGCTCCATTTCGGGAGTGTACAGGAAGGCTCGATGACGGGCGGAAACGAGTAGGCTATCCGCCCCACGACGTCGACCCTGAAGGAGATCCCCGTGCGAAAGCTCGCCATCCTCGCGTTCCTCGTCTCGATCCCCGCCCTCGCCGACGCCCGCGAGCCGTCCCGCGGCTACTACCGCTTCCCGGCGATCCACGGCGAGACGATCGTCTTCGCCGCCGAAGGCGACCTGTGGACGGTCGGGCTCGCCGGCGGCGAGGCCCGGCGATTGACCACCCATCCGGCCGAGGAGCGGGATCCGGCGATCTCGCCGGACGGCACCCTCCTCGCCTTCACCGGCGCCTACGAGGGGACGCCCGAGATCTACGTGATGCCGCTCGCCGGCGGCGTGCCGCGGCGGCTGACCTACGAGGGCGGCACCGGCGGACGCCGGCAGCCGCGCGTCGCCGGCTGGACGCCCGGCGGCAAGGTGCTCGCCGCCACCGCGGCCTACTCCACCCTGCCGGACGTGCGGCTCCTCGCCCTCGATCCGGCGACCGGCGACGGCGAGGCGGTGCCGTTGGCGCAGGCGTCCGAAGGCGTCTACGAGCCGTCGGGACGGACGCTCTTCTTCACCCGCCAGGCCTTCCAGGGCAGCCACGCCAAGCGCTACCGCGGCGGCACCGTCCAGAGCTTGTGGCGTTTCACCGCCGGCGATTCCGAGGGGGTGCAAGTCGAGGCGGTGCCGCTCACCGCCGATTACCCCGGCACCAGCCGCGCGCCCATGTGGTGGGACGGCCGCGTCTGGTTCGCGTCCGACCGCGACGGCACGGTGAACCTCTGGTCGATGGACGAGGCCGGCGGCGGCCTGCGGCAGCACACCTTCCACGACGGCTGGGACGTGCAGGAGGCCGCTCTCGAAGGCGGCCGCGTCGTCTACCGGCTCGGCGCCGACCTGCGGTTCTACGAGGTCGCCGCCGACGTCGACCGCGCCCTCGCCGTGACCCTCGCCTCCGATTTCGACCAGCTCCGCGAGCAGTGGATCGACGAGCCCCTGGACTACCTGACGGCGGCGCACCTGTCGCCCGACGGCGGCCGCGTGGCGCTCACCGCGCGAGGCGAGGTCTTCGTGGCCCCGGTGGGCGACGGCCGCTTCGTCCACGTGACGCGCAGGCCGGGCGTGCGCTACCGGCAGGCGCGGTTCATTCCGAAAGGAACGTCGCTCATGGCGCTGTCGGACGAGAGCGGCGAGGTGGAGTGGTGGCGTCTGCCCGCGGACGGCGTCGGCGCCGCCGAGCAGCTCACGGCCGACGGCAAGGTGCTGCGCTACGACGGCATGCCGTCACCCGACGGCCGCTGGATCGCCCACCACGACCACGACCAGGACCTGTGGCTCTACGACGTCGAGAGCCGCGGCTCGTGGAAGATCGCGTCGTCGCGCTCGTTCGGCTTCGTCGGCCTGCCCTCGTGGTCGCCCGACAGCCGCTGGTTCGCCTTCAGCGTCTACGAGAGCAACCAGCTCGCGCGGATCTACCTTTGCCGGGTGGACGAGCGCGCGCCGCTGGCGCTGACCAGCGAGCGCTACCACAGCTACAGCCCGGTCTGGAGCCCTGACGGCCGGTGGGTCTGGTTCCTCTCGGACCGCCACTTCGAGTCCCTCGTCGGCGCCCCCTGGGGCGAGCGCCAGCCCGATCCCTTCTTCGACCGTCAGACGAAGGTCTACGCCGTGGCCCTGCGGCCGGGCTTACGGTTTCCCTTCCAGCCCTCGGACGAGCTGCGGCCGCGGGAGGAGAAGAAGGAGAAGGGGGACGAGGACGACGGGGACGACGCGGCCGTGCCGGCGGTGGAGGTCGTGCGCGAGGGTCTCGCCGAGCGTCTCTACGAGGCGCCGGCGCCGCCCGGCAACTACCTCGACCTGGCGATCGCCGGCGAGCGTCTCTTCTGGTTGCGGGAGGCGACGACGGTCGAGCGCGAGCGGGACCTGATGACGCTCGGGCTCGAGCCCGACGCCGAGCCGCGCGTGCTGGTGGCCAAGGTCGCGGGCTACGAGCCCTCGCTCGACGGCAAGAAGCTCCTGGTGCTCAAGGGCGAGGCCGGGCGGCCGCGCGCGCTCTACGTGGTCGACGCCTCGGCGCCGGTGCCGCTCGAGCTCGCGGACGGTGACCGCGTCGACCTCGCGGGGTGGAGCTTCCCCCACGATCCGCGCGAGGAGTGGCGGCAGATGTTCGTCGACGCCTGGCGCCTGCACCGCGACTACTTCTACGACCGCGGCATGCACGGGGTCGACTGGCGGGCGACGCTCGGGAAATACCGTCCGCTGGCCGATCGGGTGACCTCGCGCGGGGAGCTCGGCGACCTGCTCGGACAGATGATCAGCGAGCTCTCGGCCCTCCACGCCAGGGTCCGCGGCGGCGACCACCGTCCGGCGCCGGACGAGGTCGCGGCGGCCTTCCTCGGCGCCGAGCTGGCGCGCGACGAGGCCGCCGGCGGCTACCGGGTGGCGCGAGTCTACCGCGCCGACCCGGACCTGCCCGGAGAGCTGGCGCCGCTGGCGCGGCCCGGCGCCGAGGTGGCCGAGGGGGAGGTGATCGTTGCGGTCAACGGCGTGCCCACCCTGGACAAGCCGCCGGGGGCGTCGTTGCGCAACCAGGCGGGCAGGCAGGTGCGGTTGACGGTGCGCGCGGACGGCGGCGGAGATCGCGACGTCATCGCCGCGCCGATCGACGCGCGCCGCGCCTGGGACCTGCGCTACGACGCGTGGGAGTACGGGCGCCGGCGGCGGGTCGAGGAGCTGGGCGAGGGTAAGGTCGGCTACGTCCACCTGCGGGCCATGGGCCCCGGCGACGTCGGCGACTGGCAGCGCGATTTCTATCCGGTCTTCGACCGCCAGGGCCTGATCGTGGACGTGCGCCACAACGAGGGCGGCAACGTCGACAGTTGGATCCTGGGCAAGCTGCTGCGCCGCGCCTGGATGTACTGGCAGGGGCGCAGCGGCGAGCCGTACTGGAACATGCAGCAGGCATTCCGCGGCCACCTGGTGGTGCTCGTCGACGAATGGACGGGGTCCGACGGCGAGGCCTTCGCCGAGGGCTTCCGGCGTCTCGGGCTGGGCCCGGTGATCGGCACCCGCACCTGGGGCGGCGAGATCTGGCTGACGTCGTCGAACGTCCTGGTGGACCGCGGCGTGGCCACGGCGGCGGAGTTCGGCGTCTACGGCCCGGAGGGCGAATGGCTGATCGAGGGCCACGGCGTCGACCCGGACGTGGTCGTCGACAACCTGCCGCACGCCACCTTCAACGGCGAGGACGCGCAGCTCCGCGCGGCGATCGACTACCTGCTCGCGAAGATCCGCGAGGACCCGCGTCCGGTGCCGCCGGCGCCAGCGTACCCGGACAAGTCGCGTTCGTAGGGTGCGCTTGGATCTGGCTGTCCGCGGATCTTCTACACTCCCCCTTCATGCCCGCGGCCTTCCTCGAACGCTGCCTGCTTCTCGATCTCGAGACCCGGGGCCAGGAGCACGTTCACCGCATCGGCGCCGTCCGCGGGCGCGACACCTTCGAGCGCCAGGGACGCTTCGACTTGGCCGACGCCCTCGCCGAGCTCGACCGCTGGGCGCGGCCGGCGGATTTCATCCTCGGACACAACCTGATCGGCCACGACCTGCCGGTGCTGCGCAAGCTCGCGCCGCGGCTCGCGCTCCACGGCAAGCCGGTCGTCGACACGCTCTATCTCTCGCCGCTCGCCTTCCCCGAAAACCCCTACCATCACCTCGTCAAGGACTACAAGCTCGTCCGCGGCTCGCTCAACGATCCGGTGGCCGACGCGCGGCTGGCGGCGCGCGTCTTTCAGGACCAATGGGACAGCTTGAAGCGTCTCGACGCCGATGTCCTCGCCTTCTACGCCTTCTGTCTCGGCGGCGGGCTGGCGAACGTCCTCGGCGAGATCTCGGGACCAACGACGATGACGATCGAGCGAGCCGTCCGCTTCGTGGAGGCGAGCTTCGCCGACGCCGTCTGCCGGCCGGCCTTGGAGCGGCTGGCGCCCGGCGAGCTCGCGGACGCCCAGCGGCGTGCCCCGTGGGCCTACGCCGCGGCATGGCTGCGGGTGGCCGGCGGCAATTCGGTGCTGCCGCCGTGGGTGCGGCACCGCTATCCCGAAGTGGTCCGCGTCCTCCGCGCCCTGCGCGACATACCGTGCGGTGGTTGCCAATACTGCGACGCCACCCACGACGCCCGCGCCCAGCTCCGGCGCTTCTTCGGCTTCGACGGCTTCCGGCCCTTCCCCGCCGATGACGACGGCGAGAGCCTGCAAGGCGCCATCGTCCGCTGGGCCCAGGGCGAGCGTCCGCACCTGGCGATCCTCGCCACCGGCGGCGGCAAGTCGCTGTGCTTCCAGCTCCCGGCGCTGGTGCGCTACTTCCGGCGCGGCGTGCTGACGGTGATCATCTCGCCGCTCCAGGCGCTGATGAAGGACCAGGTCGACAACCTCAACGAAGCCACCGGCAGCGACGCCGCCGCGGCCCTCTACGGGCTGCTGACGCCGCCCGAGCGCGGCGCCGTGCTCGAGCGCGTGCGTCTCGGCGACGTGGCGCTCCTCTACGTGGCGCCTGAGCAGCTCCGCAACGCCTCGTTCCGCCGCGTCGTGGCGCAGCGCGAGATCGGCGCCTGGGTCTTCGACGAGGCTCACTGCCTGTCGAAGTGGGGCCACGACTTCCGGCCCGACTACCTCTACGCGGCACGGTTCATCCGCGAGCTGGCGGCGGAGCAGGGCGTCCCTATACCTCCTGTCGCCGGCTTCACCGCGACGGCCAAGCGCGACGTGCGCGAGGAGATCGTGAGCCACTTCGCCGTCGAGCTCGGCCAGGAGCTGCGCGTGTTCATGAGCGGCGTCGAGCGCGACGAGCTGCGCTTCCACGTCGAGCCGGTGGCGCCGCAAGAAAAGTTGGAACGTCTTCGCGAGCTGCTCGTCGAGCGCCTCGGCAGGGCCCCCTCGGGGGGGATCGGGGGGGAGAACACAGGCGCGGGCAGCGCCGTCGTCTACTTCGCCAGCCGCGCCGGCTCGGAGATCGGCGCCCGCTATCTCGGCGACCGCGGCGTGCCGGCGGCCGTGTTCCACGCCGGCCTGCGGCCGTCGGAGAAGCGCGAGATCCTCGACCGCTTCCTCTCCGGCGAGGTGAGCGTCGTCTGCGCCACCAACGCCTTCGGCATGGGCATCGACAAGGACGACGTGCGCCTCGTCGTCCACGCCGACGTGCCCGGCTCGCTCGAGAGCTACCTCCAGGAGGCCGGACGCGCCGGACGCGACCGTCTGCCGTCCGACTGCGTGCTCTTCTTCGACGACCGCGACGTCGAGCGTCAGTTCAAGCTGGCGGCGGGGATGCGGCTGACGCGTCGCGACGTGGCCCAGATCCTGCGCGGGCTGCGGCGGGCGCGGCGCGGCGACGACGGCGTGGTCGAGATCACGCCGGGCGAGCTGCTCGCCGACGAGGACGTCCAAACCGACTTCGCCAGCGGCGAGCCGCAGGCCCCGACCAAGGTGCGGACGGCGGTGGCCTGGCTCGAGCGCTCCGGCTTCCTGGCGCGCGACGAGAACCGCACCCGCGTCTTCCAGGGCAAGCTGGCGGTGACCAGCCTCGACGAGGCCGCCCGCCGGCTCGACGCCCTCGCCGGCAAGCTGCGGCTGTCGCGGGCCCAGCGTCAGCGCTGGCTGGCCATCCTGCGGGCGCTCATCAACGCCGATCCCGAGCGCGGGCTCACCGCCGACGAGATCGCCGAGCTCCCGGACGTGCGCTGGCCGGACGTCCGTGACGACGATCCCGAGACGCCTTCTCAGAGGGTGCTGCGGGTGCTCCACGACATGGCGGAGGTCGGCTTCCTGTCCTCCGGCCTGCGGCTGACGGCGTTCGTCAAGCCGCGCGGGCCGGGCAACGCCTCGGCCGTCTACGAGAAGCTCTGCCGTCTCGAACGGACGATGCTCGGCCTGCTCGCCGAGGCGGAGCCCGAGGCCGACGCCGGCGAGTGGTTCGAGCTCTCGCT
>DASWIG010000338.1:0-1585 GCA_036397835.1 Thermoanaerobaculia bacterium | reverse complement strand
AAGGCCTCCTTGGTCGCCGGAGTGTTGCGCGGGAAGCGGAAATGGGCGCGGGCGAGCTCGTCGTCGCTCACCTCGCGCTCCGCGGTCGCCTTCAAGGTGTCGATCCACGCGTAGCCGACGCCGTCGGAGAACTGCTCCTTCTGGCGCCACAGGATCTCCTCGGGCAGGTAGCCGGCGAAGGCCTGGCGCAGCACGTGCTTCTCCATGCGGCCGGGGCCCACCATCTTCTCCTCGCTGTCGAAGCCCATGGCCACGTCGAGGAACTCGCGGTCGAGGAAGGGCACCCGCGCCTCTACGCCCCAGGCCGCCAGGGACTTGTTGGCGCGCAAGCAGTCGAACTTGTGGAGCTGGTCGAGCTTGCGCACGGTCTCGGCGTGGAACTCGAAGGCCGAGGGCGCCTTGTGGAAGTAGAGGTAGCCGCCGAAGATCTCGTCGGAGCCCTCGCCGGTCAGCACCATCTTGATGCCCATCGACTTGATGCGCCGCGCCATCAGGAACATCGGCGTCGAGGCGCGCACGGTGGTCAGGTCGAAGGTCTCGAGGTGGTAGATCACGTCGCTCAGGGCGTCGAGGCCCTCCTGCAACGTGTAGACGATCTCGTGGTGCACGGTGCCGATCGCGGCGGCGGCCTTGCGCGCCGCGGCCAGGTCGGGCGAGCCCACGAGACCGATGGCGAAGGAGTGGAGCTGCGGCCACCAGGCCTCGGAGTGGCCGTGGTCCTCCACCCGGCGGCCGGCGAACTTGCGCGCCGCCGCCGCGATCACCGAGGAGTCGAGGCCGCCCGAGAGCAGCGTCGCGTAGGGCACGTCGCTCATGAGCTGACGCTCCACGGCGTCCTCGAGGGCGTCGCGCAGGGTCCGCGGGTCGCAGGTCTTGCCGCGCACCGCCTCGTAGTCGCGCCACGCCGGCTCGTAATAGCGCCGCGGCTCGGTCATGCCGCTCTCGAGATAGCAGCCGGGCGGGAAGTCGCGGATCGTGCGGCAGGTGCCCACCAGCGCCTTCATTTCCGAGGCGACGTAGAAGTTGCCGTGCTCGTCGTGCCCGGTGAAAAGCGGCATCACGCCGATCGGGTCGCGGGCGACCAGGTAGCAGTCGCGCTCGGCGTCGTAGAGCACGAAGGCGAAGATGCCGTTCAGGTCGTTCAAGAAGGCGGCGCCGCGCTCGGCGTAGAGCGGGAGGATGACCTCGCAGTCCGAATGGGTCTTGAAGGTGTAGGGCTCGCGCAGCGCGCGGCGCAGGTCCTGGTGGTTGTAGATCTCGCCGTTGACCGCCAGGGCCTGGGTGCCGGCGGCATTGAAGAGCGGCTGCGCTCCGGTGTCGACGCCGACGATGGCGAGGCGCTCGTGGGCCAGGATGGCGCGGTCGCCGGTGTAGATGCCGCTCCAGTCGGGGCCGCGGTGGCGTTGCTTCTTGGAGAGCGCGAGCGCCAGCTCGCGCAGCTCGCGCACGTCGGTCCTGACGTCGAGGATGCCGAGGATCGAGCACATGCGGCGAACACTATCAGGGGTGTAACCTGGCGTAGCCCACCCGTTCCGCGGCCTCGCCGGCCTCGGGCCCGGCTCCCTCGACCTTCCTCGTGGCGACG
>DASWIG010000337.1:0-29597 GCA_036397835.1 Thermoanaerobaculia bacterium | reverse complement strand
GTGCGCAGCGCCGCCGGCTTCCGTCATCCTTCGATCATCACGATCTTCGAAGCGCGGCTGGACTGCGTGCCGCGTTACTTCGTGATGGAGCACGTCGCCGGCCGGTCGCTGAAATCGATCCTCGAGGCGGAAGGACCGCTGCCGGCGGCGCGGGTGCAGGAGATCTTGTCGGACGTCGGCGGCGCTCTCGCCTATTCGCACTGGAAGGGATTCCTCCACCAGAACGTCACCACGGCCAACGTCATGATCGACGCCAAGGGCCGCGCCCTGATGTCGGCCTTGCCGAATCCTCAGGACCTGCGGCCTCCAAACGAGCAACGTCACCCGGAAATGACGGGACGGACGGAACGTCCGTCTCCGAACCCCAAAGGCCGGGGTAAGTCCGCGCACCCCGGCCCGGCGGACGGACGGAACGTCCGTCCGACACGAAACCTTACAGCGGCATCTCCAGCTCCTGGCGCGCCTGCATCTCTTCCGGGCTGCGCGCCCGCCGCTCGCAGACCTCGCGCACCACCTGCGACACCCGCGGGTACTGGCGGCCGATCTCCGCGAGCTTGTTCTGGCGCAGCTCGAGCACGTCGCAAGTCTCGGCAGCGGTGACCGTGGCGGTGCGGGCCTGGCCGGTGAGGATCGAGATTTCGCCGAAGAAGTCGCCGGGCTCCAGGGTGCGCACCTGCACCTGGTGGCCCACGTCGTTGCGCACGAAGACCCGGACTCGGCCGCTCGCCAGCACCAGCAGGCTGGAGCCCGGCTCGCCCTCCGCGACCACGATCTCGCCGGGCTGGAAGCTGAGGAGGTCGAGACCCTGGATGAACGCCCGCAGCTCCGAGGCCGACGCGTCCGCGAACAGCGGCGAGCGAAAGACGGCCGCGAGCGCGTCCGGCGGCGACAGCGTCGACAGGTCCGGCTTGATGAGACGCACGGTCTCGAAAGCCTTGCGGGCGTTCTCGCGGCGTTGGGCGATTCCGGCGAGCTTGTGGTCGAGGTCGCCGCGCTCGGGGTCGATGCGCTGGATCTTCTTGACCACGGCGATGGCCTTGGTGAAGAAGCCGTCGTCGGCGAGCTCGTCGACCATCTCCTCGAGGATCCTCGCCGCCTCCTGAGGCCTGCCGTCGACGGCCAGCACCTCGGCCAGCTTCTTGCGCACGTGGGTGTCGCGCGAATTGACCGCCAGCATGCCGCGCAGCAGCTTGGCGGCCTTGGCGTACTTCGCCTTCGCGATCAGCCGATCGACGTCTTCTCCGGCACGGTACCAGTCCAGCATGCCTCCTCCTCCGGCGCACCAGGACCAGGAATGGTACCACGCGCGGTCAGCGGCAACCCGGTCCCGCATCGTGACGGCAGCCGCCCCGGCTCTCGACGTTCGGGGCCTCCGGATCGCGGCGCGCCACCCAGCGCCGGACGAGGACCCAGGCGCCGCAGAGGACGGCCAGGCCGGCGATCGCCAACAGGTGAGCGACCATCTCTAGCCGCTTCCGCTGAAGAGCCCGGCAAAGCCCATGAAGGCGAGCGAGAGGATGCCGGCGATGATGAGGTTCATGGCGGTGCCGCGGATCATCGACGGGATGCTCGAAAGCTCCGCCTCCTCGCGCAGCCCCGCCATCAGCACCAGGGCGAGCGTCAAACCGCCGCCGGCGCCCACGGCGTAGGCGAGGCCCTCGACCACGCCGTAGCCGCGGCTGGTCTGCGACAGCGCCAGGAAGAGGATGGCGCAATTGGTCGTGATCAGCGGCAGGAAGATCCCCAGGGCGCGGAAGAGCGCCGGCACGAGCTTCTTGATCACCATCTCCACGAACTGCACCGTGGACGCGATCACGACGATGAAGCTGATCAATCGCAGGTAGGGCGCGTAGGGCAGCACGAAGGCGTTCAGCAGCGACGCGCACAGCGACGTGATCACCATCACGAATATGTTTGCCAGCCCCAGCCGGAACGCCGTCTCCAGCCGCCCGGAGACGCCGAAGAAAGGGCACAGCCCGAGGAAATACGACAGGGTGAAGTTGTTCACCACCATCGCGCTGACGAAGATCCAGAACAGCTCACCCATGGCACGTGCTCCCGATCATGCGGCTTTCCTTTCCTCGAGCCGCTCGGCGATCTTCGCGCGCGTCTCCTTGATCGCGGCGAAGGCGAGCAGCAGGAAGCCGAGCATCAGGAAGCCGCCCGGCGGCAGCAGCATCACCACCCAGGGCTCGAAGCTCGGCCCGAAGAGCGCGACGCCGAAGAACGAGCCGGCGCCCAGGACCTCGCGCGCCCCGCCCAGCACCACCAGCGCGAGGGCGAAGCCGCCGCCCATGCCCAGGGCGTCGGCCACGGCCAGGCGGACCGGCTGCTTCGAGGCGAACGCCTCCTGGCGCCCCAGGATCAGGCAGTTGACCACGATCAACGAGATGAAGGCCCCGAGCTCGCGGTGGACGAGCGGCGCCGCCGCCTGCAGCACGAAGTCGGCCACGGTCACGAAGGTGGCGATCACGATGACGTAGGTCGAGATCCGCACCGGCCTCGGGATGACGCTCTTCAGGGTCGAGATCAGCAGGCTCGAGCCCACCAGCACGAAGAAGGTCGCGGCGCCCATGGCCACGCCGTTGACCGCGCTGTTGGTGACCGCCAGCATCGGGCACATGCCCAGCACCTGGACGAAGACCGGGTTCTCGCGCCACAGCCCCTTGACGAATTCGCCATAGAAGGCGCTTCCGGCTCCCCTCTCCCCCTGGGAGAGGGGAGGGGGGTGAGGGTTCTGGGCGTCGTTCACGGTTTCTCCTCCTCGGCGAGGGGGGGCTCGCTGCCCGGCGGGAACAGCCGCGCCAGCCATTCGGCGTTGGCGTCGTTGACGATCCGCACCACCGCCCGCGACGAGATGGTGGCGCCGGTGAGACCGTCGACCTGGTTGGCCGCGGTGGCGTCGCCGCCGGTCACCAGCTCGATCTCGGGCTCCACCGCGAGGTCGCGGAAGGCGCCGACGAAGCCCTCGTCCTTGTAGATGCGGTCGCCCAGCCCCGGGGTCTCGCGGCTCTCGAGCACCCGCATGCCCACCACGCGGCGGCGCGCCGGGTCGAAGCCGTAGAGGAGCGCGATGACGTCCTGGTAGCCGGCGCCTTCGCCCGTGATGGCGTAGCCGAGGAAGCGGCCGTCCTCGCCGTAGCCGGCGTAGATCGACGGCTCGGCGCCGGCGTCGCCGGCGGCAGCCTGCAACCGGCCGTCGCGCCAGGCCAGCCGTTGCAGCTTCGCCGCCCCGGGCACCACCTCGAAGACCGCGGCGCGCAACGCCCGCGCCTGGTTGGCGGCGATCCGCGGACGCGTGGCCTCGAAGGCGCCGACGATCGCCAGGCCCGACAGCAACCCCGCAAGGGCGAGCGTCGTCACCAGCCGCGGCATGGAATCGCCGGCGCGCCGGTGGCTCTCGATCTGCACCAGGTCGCCGTTCATGCGATGGTCCTCCGAGCGCCACGGCCGAACGCCCGCGGCTGGTCGACGCGCTCGAGCAGCGGCGTGGCCGCGTTCATCAGCAGGATCGCGTACATCACGCCCTCGGGCAGGCCGCCCCAGGTGCGGATCAGCACCACCAGGATGCCGATGCCGGCGCCGTAGATCCATGCCCCCCTGGGCGCCAGCGGCGAGCTCACCGGGTCGGTGGCCATGAACACGGCGCCGAAGAGCAGGCCGCCCGACAGCAGCATGAAGAGCGGCGACGCGTAGCGTCCCGTGTCGACCAGGTAGAGGGCGCCCGAGAAAACGGCGACCGCGAGCAGGACGGAGACGGGGATGCGCCAGTCGAAGGCCCGGCGCGCCGCCAGGAAGATCCCGGCGAGCACGATGACGGCGGCGCTCGTCTCGCCGAGCGAGCCGCCGACGCTGCCGCGCAGCAGGTCGGCCAGCGGCGTCGCCTCGTGGGCGAACTTCATCAGGTTGAGCGGCGTGGCGCCGGTGAGGCCGTCGACTTCGCCGTGCAGGAAAGGCGCGGCGAAGCTGCTGGCGTGGAGGCCCGGCAAGCCGGTCGGCACGGGCCAGGTCGTCAGCGCCGTGGGGAAGGCGGCCTGCAGGAAGGCGCGGCCCACCAGCGCCGGGTTGAACAGGTTGTGACCGAGGCCGCCCCAGACCAGCTTGCCCAGGCCGATGCCCACCACGCCGCCCAGAAAGGCCATCCACAACGGCAGCCCGGGCGGCAGCACCAGCCCCAGGATGACGCCGGTGAGCAGCGCGCTGTTGTCGCGGATCGCGCCCTTGGGCCCGAGCAGACGCTCGGCGCCGACCGCGCCCGCGGCCGCCGCCGCCACCACCAGCAGGGCGCTCAATCCGAAGTAATAGGTCGCCACGGCGAGCACCGGCACCAGCGCCAGCAGCACGTCGCCCATCAGGCCAGGCGTGGTCACGCCCTGGCGGAGGAAGGGCGACGTGTGGACCTGGAGACGGGGGCTGTGCGCGCTCATGAGGCTTTCGCCCTCTGCTCCCGCAGCTTCGCCTTGCCGACGCGAATGAGCTGGACGATCGGGATGCCCGACGGACACGAGAAGCTGCACGAGCCGCACTCCACGCAGTCGAGGGCGAAGTAGCGCTCCATCTCCTCCCAGCGGCCGGCCCGCGCCAGGCGCGCCAGGCGCGACGGGTTGAGGAACTGCGGGCAGGCCTCCACGCAGCGTCCGCAGCGGATACAGGTGTACTCGGCCGGCAGCCGCGTCTCGACCTCGGTGAAGGCGAGCAGCCCGGAGGTGCCCTTGAGCACCGGCACGTCGAGGCTCGCCAGCGGCATGCCCATCATCGGCCCGCCCATCACTACCTCGCGGGTCTCCGCCGACAGGCCGCCGCAGTGGTCGAGCACGGCGCGCACCGGGGTGCCCACCGGCACCAAGAGGTTGGCCGGCCGCGCGACGCCCGGGCCCGCCACGGTGACGACGCGCTCGATCAGCGGCCAGCCGCGGTCGAACCAGTCGGCGAGGGAGGCCAGGGTGCCGACGTTGTTGACCAGGCAGCCGACGTCGATCGGCAGGCCGCCGGCCGGCACCTCGAGGCCGTAGACGGCGTCGATCAGCATCTTCTCGGCGCCCTGGGGGTACTTCACTTTGAGCGGCACGACGCGCACCGGCAGGCCCGGCAGCGGACGCGCGGCGATCTCGCGCTCGAGCGCCGCGATGGCGTCGGCCTTGTTGAGCTCGACGCCGATCGCCGCCTCCTCGGCGCCGAGCCGCCTGCCGAGGATCTCGAGGCCGCGCAGCACGTCGGCGGCGCGCTCCACCATCGTCCGGTGGTCGGCGGTGAGAAAGGGCTCGCACTCGCAGCCGTTGGCGATCAGGCGGCGCACGCGTTTGCCCGCCGGGAGCTTGTACTTGACGTGGCTGGGAAAGGCGGCGCCGCCCATGCCCACGAGACCCGCGTGCTGCACGTGGGTCACGAACTCGTCGTCCGTCAGCTCGCGCCAGGGGATCGCCTCGCCGGCGGGAAGCCGCTGCGAATCGTAGGGATCGGCCTCGATCTCCAGCGCGTCCACGAGCTGGCCGCTCGGATGGTGGCCCGGGCCGCGGCCGACGACGGTGCCGCCGACCGGGCTGTGGAGGGTCGAGGAGACGAAGGCCGCGGGCGCGGCGATCACCTGGCCGCGGCGCACCCGCTCGCCGGCGCGCACCACGGGCCGGCTCGGCGCGCCGGCGCTCTGACCGAGCGGCATCACGTAGCGGTCGACGAAGGGCATCCGCTCCACCGGAAGGTGCTCGGTCGCCTCCTTGTGGCCCGCGGGGTGGATGCCGTGGCGGAAGGTGCGGGCGAAGGCGCCGATCATCATCCGCGTGCCTCCGGGCCGTCGCCGCCGCCGGCGGGCGGCTGCGAGGCGATCCGCATCAGGCGCGCGCGCAGACGCCGGGCCATCTCCGCCTGCAGACCCGTTCGCGCCGCCGCCAGCCGTCCTTCGTAGTCGCGGCGCAGCGCCGCGATCTCCGCCGCGTGCCGCGCCTCCAGCTCGGCGGAACCCTCACCCCCGGCCCCTCTCCCAGAGGGAGAGGGGAGCAAGACGTGGGGGATCGAGCCCCCCTCTCCCCTTGGGAGAGGGGGGCTCGGGGGTGAGGGTTCTCCGAGCGCGAACGCGCCCGACTCGACGCGCTCGCGCGCCCGGGCCAGCGTCTCGTCGGCGGCGAAGCCGCCGAGCGCGGGGCTCGGGGCGAGCACGCGGAGGAGGGCCGGGCCGCCGCGGTCGATCGCGGCGGCCACGGCCCTGGCGAGATGCTCAGAATGGGCGACGGAGGACTGGACGAAGAATGCGGACTTCTTCGTGGCCTCGTCGAGGCCGGTGTGAGAGGAGGAGGAAGGGTGGTCCTCCGGCGCCCAAGCTTGTAGGACGAGGACCTTGACCGGCAGGTCCGACCCCAGGAGCGCCGTCATGGCGCCCCCGACGCCGCGGTGCAGGTCCTCTTCGGAAATCGTGACGAAGAGCGGCGCGGCGAGGGCGCGCTCGTCGTCGTCGAGGTCTTCCCAGGCGAGAGCGTCGAGCTCGGCGGCGGCCCGCGGCGCCTCCAGGGGACGATCGAGCTCGAGACGCGCACGCCGCAGCACCCGCGCGGCGTCCACGGTCTCGGCGAGCCGTCCGGCGGCGAGGCCGCGCGCCAGGTCGGCGGCGTCGCCGGTGGCGTCCACGGTCACCGGCAGGCGGAACGGCTGGTACGGGAACGACGCAGCCCAGGCGAGCCCGGGCACGGTCAGCACCAGCCCCAGCGGGGCCTGGCCGAGTCCGCTCTCCCCCGTCGTCCACCGCCACTCGAGGTCGGCCACGGCGCGCGCCGCCTCCACCAGGCGGCGGGCGCGCGTCACGTCCACCCGCTCGTCCTCGAAGGCGGTCTCCACCCGGGCGGTGAGCTCCGCCAGCTCTGCGTCGGGCTGGCTCAAGGCGTCGAGGCCGCGGGCCAGGGCGTCGAGGTCGCGGCCGGGCAGGGCCTGGGCGAGGGTGCCGTGGATCGCCGACGCCAGCTTCTCTTTGAGCTCGCGCAGCGCCGCGAGCTGACGCTCGCGCCGCGGGCGCAGCCGGTCGGCGGCGACGCCGAGCACCTGGCGCAGGGCCAGGGCCGCGCCCGAGCCCGGCTCGGCGCCATGGCCGCCGGCCATCACCTCGCGCGCCGCCCGCGACATCAGGGCGGCGGCCAGCGCTCCGACCTCCGGATGACGGCCGACGCGCTCGCGGGTCGCCGCCGATGCCTCGGGCAGCTCGTCGCAGAAGCGCCACAGCTCGCGGGCCGCGGCCGTCCGCTCCGCGTCGTCGGCGACGGCGGTCAGCGCGCCCGGCTCGCAGGCCGCCACGCACAGGCCGCAGCCCTTGCAGGCGTCCGGGTCGAGGGCCAGCGCGAAGAGCTCGCCGTCGTCCGCGTCGTCGAAGAAAGGCCTGGTGCGCGCCACGGGCAGCGCGGCGATCTCCGCGCGCGCCGCGGCGTGGGCGTCGCGTAGCTCGGCCTTGCGCTCGTCCGGGAGCTTCATCTTGTCGACGGCAGCGGCGAACGCGGCGTCGTAGAGCTCCCCGGCCGTACCGCCTTTCCAATCCGGCGCCGCCATCTCCTGGCGCACACGCGACGCCACCTTCGACGCCACCATGCGCAGCTTGTCCGCCGGGCGTCCATGGGCCGCGGCGCACTCCATGCCGCAGGCCAGCAGCGCCGCCGGGTCGATCGCCACCGGCGCCACCGCGGCGTCGGGACAAGCCGACCAGCAGCCGCCGCAGCCGGTGCACGGCGCCGGGTCGAACGCCGGCAGCACGCCGCGGGCCGGCGACAGGTCGCGCAGCGCCGACGAGAGGGGGGGCACGGTGCCGGTAGCGAGGAACGGGTCGGGCGCCAGCGCGCCGCCCCCCACGCGGTCCCAGAAGCCGGGCAGGTCGGCGAGCGGCGCCGTGCAGCGGCCGAGACGACGCACCGCCGGCGGCGGCCCGGCCTCGGCCGCCGGGCGGGCGTCGCCGAGGTCCGCGGCAGAGATCCGCGCGACGCGCTCGAAGCCCGCCTGCAGCGCGTCGAGACGGGCCTCCACGTCGCCGGCGTCCGCGAGCATCGCCCGCCGGGCCTGCAGGAGCTTGCGCAGCGACACCTCCGAGCGTCCCTCGAGGCTCAGCACGCCGGCCAGCGTTCCCAGGATCCGTTCCGAGCTCCCCTCTCCCCCTGGGAGAGGGGTTGGGGGTGAGGGTTCCCGCGCCGCGTAGACCTTGATGCCACGTTCTTCGACGGCAGGGCCGAGACCGGGCGGACGCGTCCCGTCCGCCAGCAGCACCGCCCCGCCGTCCTGAATCCTCGCCAGGAGGACGGCCGCCGGGCCCTTGCCCGCCCTCCACACCGCGACGCTCGAGGCGACGCCGTCGCCGCCGTCCGGCAACGGCGAAGCCGCCTGCGTCACCAGGTCGACGCGCTCGACGCCCCAGCCCTCGTCGACGGCGGGACGGGCGCGCAGGTGACCGCCGAGCAGGCGGTGGAGCAGCGCCGCCGCGTCGCCCAGGAAACCGTCGTCCGCGGCGATGCGGTGGACGCTCACCACCAGCGCGCCCGGCGGCGCCGGGTCCGGCGTCTCGGCGCCGCGCAGGCCGAGGCGGACGCTGTCGGGATAGGCGCGGCGCAGCGCGTCGCGCAGGGCCCGGCGCTTGGGCCAGGCGTCGCCGGCGGCGGCGGTGTCGATCCCGAGCCAGACGGACGACGGCGTCTCGCCCGCGACCGTCTCACCCGCGGTCATGGCGCGCACCAGGGCGACGACGTCCGCCGCCCGCAGCGTCGCGCCGTAGAACGCCGACGCCAGCGGCGGGACCTCGCGGTCGCCGAGCGCCGGCAGGCCGCCGTCGCCGTGCGCTCCCCCCCGATCCGGGCCGTGGCGGGCGCGCTCGAGGAGGGCCCGCGTCGCCGCCAGCAGCGGCGGCTCGGCGAAGCCGGCCTCGAGGCGCTCGAGCACTGCCACCCCGCGTCGCCCGCGCAGGAGCTCCACGAGCCCGGCGGCGGGGAAGGGGCTCACCACCCGCAGGCCCACCACGCCGGCCTTGACGCCCGAAGCGCGCAGCGCCGCGGCCGCCGCCGTCGCCGTTTCCACCGCCGCCCCTTGCGCCAACAGGAGGAAGCGGGCGTCGTCGGCGTGATGGGTGTCGAGGGCTTCGGGCCGTCGTCCGAATTCGCGCGAGAAGTCGCCGAAGGCGCGCGCCAGGAGCTCAGGCAGGTGGACGTCGAAGAAGGCGCACCGCGACGCACCGGCGAGGGCCGCCGGCTCGGCGCCGTGGAGCAGCGGCCGGCCGCCGTCGTGCCAGCGCGGCAGCCGCCGGCGGTGGTCGCCGAAGAGCATGGCCTGGCTCGGCGTCGGCGGATGGACCGTGTCGCCGGCGCCGCCGAGGAAGCGCGCGACCGCCTCAGGCGCCGGCAGGCGCGCGTCGTGCATGGCGCGGGCGGTCTCGCGGCCGTCCATGGCCACGGCCACCGGCGCCAGGGCGTCCTCGGCGAGGCGGCGGGCGAGCAGCGTCAGGTCCGCGGCATCCTGCACGCCGGCGGCGAAGAAGAGTACGGCGCCGGCGTCGGCGGCGGCATGGCAGGCCTCGTGGCCGCCGTCCGCGGTCACGTGCAGCACCAGCGGCAGCCGCCGGCGCGCGGCCGTCGCCACCAGGTCGAGCGAGCCGGCCAGCTCGTCGCCGGTGAGGAAGGCCGCCGCGCGCTGCCCCGCCGCCGTCCGTCCCAGAGCCGCGGCGAGACCGGCCCGTCCTCCGCTCTCGAGCGCGGCGCCGAGCACAGTCTCGACCTGTCGGACCAGTCCGACGCCGTCCGACACGGTCAGACTTTCCGCGGCCACCGTTTTCTCGGGAGTAGCGACGAGGCGCCGCACCAGGCGCCGTGCGGTAGCGGCGAGGTCAGGCATTGGGCTGCTCCTGCTGCGAGATGTCCGTGAACTGTTCGCCGACCACCCACTGGATGGCGCCCGTAGGGCAGCGCAGGGTGGCCTCGGGCGTCGCCGGGCCGCCGCCCGCGTAGTTGACCACCGGCAGGTTGTTCACCATCGTGATCAGGCCGGGAGCGGCGTCCTGGGCGCAGCGCCCGCAGGCGTCGCAGACGACCTTGCAGAGGCGCCGCGCCTCGTCGGCGGCGAGCGGCGCCTTGCACTGCACGATCAGGTGGTGGTTGACCGGAAGGAGCTCGAAGAGGTCGCGCGGGCAGGCGTCCACGCAGTCGCCGCAGGCGGTGCACTTGTCGACGTCCACGGCCGGGAGGTTGACGGCGTTCATGCGGATGGCGTCGAAGTCGCAGGCCAGCATGCAGTCGGCGAGACCGAGGCAGCCCCAGGAGCACTCGAGGCCGCCTCCGCCGACCAGGTGAGCAGCGCGGCACGAGGCATAGCCCTCGTAGGTCGCCACCTGGAGGGCGCGGCCGAGGCCGCCGCCGCAGTGCAGCCGCGCCACGAGCTTCACCTGCTCGCCGGCGTCGACGCCGAGGAATTCGGCAATCGCCTCGAGACCGGCCGGGCTCGACACCGTGCACTTCGAAGGCGCCGCCGTGCCGGCGACCAGCCTCTCGGCCAGGCCGCGGCAGCCGGGCTCGCCGCAGGCGCCGCAGTTGGAGCCCGGCAGCATCTCCTCCACGCGGTCGATGCGGGGGTCCTCCTCGACCCGCAGAAAGCGGTAAGCCAGCGCCAGGACGAAGCCGAAAAAGAGGCCCAGCCCGAGCATGACGGCGGCGGCTGCGGCGAGGTTGCTCATGTCGGCACTCTACGCGCGCCGCGACCGTCGCCCTATACCCGCCGGGGTAGCCCGGGGGCCTACCTGCCAGGGTGTTTCCGAGCCGGCGGCTCTACTATAGTCGGCGGCCGATGACCGACGCATCCCCCGTCTACCGTCCCCGCCAGCGCGCCGGGCTGGTGGTCGGCCTCGCGGTCTTCGCCGTCATGCTGCTGGTGCCGCCGCCCGGCGGCCTCGAGCCGGCGGCCTGGCGCACCGCCGCGGCCGGCCTCCTGATGGCGGCCTGGTGGATGACCGAGGCCATCCCCATCCCCGCCGCCTCGCTGCTGCCGCTGGTGCTCTTCCCGCTGCTCGGCGTCGCCCCGATCGGCGCCGCCGCCGCGTCCTACGCCAACCCGCTGATCTTTCTCTTCCTCGGCGGCTTCCTGATCGCGCTGGCCATGGAGCGCTGGCGCCTCCACCGCCGGCTGGCGCTCAACGTCATCGCCCGCCTCGGCACCCGGCCGGCGCGCATCGTCGCCGGCTTCATGGTGGCTTCGGCCTTCCTCAGCATGTGGATCTCCAACACCGCCACCGCCATGATGATGCTGCCGATCGGCCTGTCGGTGATCGAGCTGGTCGAGAGCCGCGAGGGCGTCGACCCCGCGGACGCCCGCGCCTTCGGCATCGTCCTCATGCTGGCGATCGCCTACGCCGCGAGCCTCGGCGGCGTCGCAACTCTCGTGGGCACGCCCACCAACGCCCTGCTGGCGGCGTTCATGGTCGACTCCTACGGCTTCGAAGTGGCGTTTCTCGACTGGCTGCTCCTCGCCCTGCCGCTCACGGTCGTCGGGCTCGTGGTGACCTTCTTCGTGCTCACCCGGCTGGTCTACCCGATCCGCGTCCGGTCGATCCCCGGCGGCGCCGAATACCTGCGCGAGGAGCTGCGCAAGCTCGGCCGCCTCTCGCCGGAGGAGCGGCGGGTCGCCGTCGTCTTCGCGCTGACCGCCGGCCTGTGGGTGACGCGGCCGGCGCTCGAGGGGTGGGTGCCGGGGCTCTCGGACCCGGGCATCGCGGTGCTCGGCGCGATGCTGCTGTTCGCGGTGCCGCTCGACTGGCGGCGCGGCACGTTCGCCCTGGGCTGGGAATCCACCACGCGGCTGCCGTGGGGGGTGCTGCTGCTCTTCGGCGGCGGCCTCAGCCTCGCCTCGGCGATCGAGTCGAGCGGCCTCGCCGCGGCGCTGGGCGGCGCCGTGGGCGGCCTGCGGGGATGGCCGGTGCTGCTGCTGACGCTGCTGGTCGTCACCGTGATCATCTTCCTCACCGAGCTGACCAGCAACACGGCCACGGCCGCGGCTTTCCTGCCGGTGCTGGCGTCGATCGCCGTCGGCCTGGGGCAAAACCCGCTGCTGCTGATGGTGCCGGCCACCATCGCCGCGAGCTGCGCCTTCATGCTGCCGGTGGCGACGCCGCCCAACGCCATCGTCTACGGCAGCGGCTTTGTGTCCGTGCCCCAGATGGCCCGCGCGGGCGTGTGGCTCAACCTGATCTTCATCGTCCTGGTCACGCTCCTGGCCTTCGCGCTGCTCCCCGTCGTCCTGGACGTCCGGCTCGGCACAGTGCCGTCATGGGCCGAATCGCCCTGACGCCCCGCTGCAAACCTTTCGCGCGCCCCTTCCGTCCAAACGCGCGTGAAGGGGACGGAGGACGCCGAGCGGTGAGCCATGGATGAGAACGAGCTCGTCGAGCGCGCTCGCCGCGGCGACCGCGAGGCGTTCCGGGAGCTCGTCGAGCGTCATCAGGACGACGTGCCGCGGCCGCCGGACGAGGAGCGCTGGGTCGAACATCGGCCGGACGCCGATCCCGAGCGCGCGGCGGTCTCGGGACGCCTGCGCGCCGACGTCGCCCACGCCCTCGGGCGTCTGACCCCCGCCGAGCGCGACGTCTTCGTGCTGCGCCAGCTCAACCAGCTCTCGATCCGCGAGACCGCCGAGGTCACCGGCCGCGCCGAGGGCACGGTGAAGAACCTGCTCTTCCGCGCCCTGCGCCGGCTGCGCCGGGAGCTCGCGGTCTACGGCCGAACCGAGGAGGCGACGTGAGCGGCTGCCGAAGCTGGCGCGGCCACCTCGTCGAGGCGGTCTACGGCGAGCTCGAGGGCGCGCGTCGCGCCGCGTTCGAGCGTCACCTCGCGGGCTGTGTGGCCTGCGCCGAGGAGCTGGCGACCCTGGAGGCGACGGCGGCCCGCGTCGCTGCGGCCCTGCCGCCGCGCCCCCACGTCGACGCCTGGAGCCGCCTGCGCCCGGTCCTGGACGAGCTGGATCGTCCGCCGCGGCCGGCCCTCCTGCGTCTGCCTTATCCCGTTGCCGCGGCGCTGGCCGCCGCGCTCGTCGTCCTCGGCGTGGGTCTCGGCGCTCTGCTGCGCCCACCGCAGGCGACCGTGACCGTGACGCCCCAGGCGGCGGCCCAGCCCGCCCGGGTACGGATGGAGGCGCTTGGCGAGCTCGCCGACCGCCAGCCGCCGGGGCTCGCGCAGCTCCTCGCGGAGCTCGCCGCGGGCGACGACGACCGGCTGGCGCTCGAAGCGATCGACGAGCTCGGGGACCTCGAGAGCGAGGAGGCGGAGAAGGCGCTCGCCGCGGTCCTGGCGCGGGTCCCGGACGTGCGCCGCCGGCTCGAGATCGTCGACACCCTCGCCGACCTCGAGACGGCGAGCGCCGTCGCCGCCCTCGCCGAGGTGGCGCGCCGCGACCCGGACCCGCGGATCCGCCGTGCCGCCGCCGAAGAGCTCGGCGACATGGAGACGCCTGCGGCCCGCGAAGCCCTCATCCAACTGCTGCAAGAGATCGACGAATAGGACCAGGAGGACAAGGTCATGATTGCCAAGCACGCGATTCGGATCCTGATCGTGACGGCTCTCGCGGTGCCGGCGGCCCTGGTGCTGAAGCCGTCGGACGCGGCGGTCCGCTGGAGCGTCCATCCCGAGCTCGGGGCGGCCTTCACGGAGCGCTGGAGCTGGGGCCGCCAGCAGGCCGGCGGCGAGGGCTGGGTGGGCTACGCCGTGGCCCGCTGGGCCGAGCCCGACCAGCACTTCCTCTCCGGCAGCGTCATCGTCTTCGGCGACGGCGGCATGCGCGTCCGCCGTCTGACGACAGGACGCGTCAAGGTCGCCGCGGACGGCCGCCGAGCAGCCTCTCGAGCCCGGCGCTCACCGCCTCGGCGCCGGTGCGGGCGAGCGAACGGGTGCTCTCGCGCAGCACCTCGGACGACGGGATGGCGGTGACGCCGTCGACGATGCCCTTCTTCACGTGTACCTCGAGACGCTGCCCGAAGGCCGCGAGCTTGGCGTCGAGCGCCGCCTCGCGGGCGCGCAGCTCGTCCTCGAGGCGGGGCAGCCAGCGCCGGCGGAAAAGCCACCAGGCGACGCCCAGGGTCAGGGCGCTCGAGAGTGCCGCGGAACCGAAGGCAAAGACGATCTGGACGAGCATGGCCGGGGGCTCCTGGACACCATGGTAGCGCAACTCCGCCGCCTGCGCTCCGGGAGCAGGCTACCGGCATCTCGGGTCTCCTTGTCCTCGGGCTTCGAAGATAGCGCTTGTGGCGCCGCGCGAGCAAACGCTCAGCGCGCGGCCAGCCACCGGTCCAGGGCCGCGACAAGCTCCATCGCCGACGGCGGCTTGGAGAGGAAATCGTCCATTCCCGCGGCCAGGCACTGCGTCACGGCCGTCTCTCTCGGCTGGCCGGTCACGGCGATGATCGGAAGCCGCCCGTGATGGGCGAGCTCGGCCCGGGCCTCCAGTCGGCGGACACGGCGCGTCGTCTCGTAGCCGTCGAGCCCGGGCATCTGGCAGTCCATCAACACGGCGTCGAACGGGGCGGCGCGCAGGGCCTCCAGGGCGCGTTCGCCGCTGGCGACGGCCAGGGATTGGTATCCCAGGTCTCTGAGCAGGCGCACCAGGAGCATGGGAAAGAGCGCGTCGTCGTCCACGATCAGAATCCGTGGCGGTCCTTGCGCCGGACCTTCCGAGACCCTCCAGGGCGCCGGCGGGCCGGCCTCCTCGGACTCGCGGTAGATCTTCTCGAGGTGGTCTTTCATGTCCGCGAGCAGGTAGCTGGCAAGGGACGACACCGTGCCGAGCCGTTCGAGCTCCGAGAGCAGCGGCACCGTCATTCCCGAGACGTTGTCCGCCACCGTCGGACTGGTCCAGAGGAGCCACGACCACGCCCGCAGACACTCCGGCGCCGCAGAAACGAGATTCCTGGTCTCGTCTACGAGGTCATTCTCGGTGAACCGCATGCTACTTGAAGTGACGATCGATGGTCGCTCATCGGTATCGCCAACCAGGCCGTCCCCAGGACGGCCAAGACGGTCCAGACCGATCGTCCAAGATGTCCATCCATTTGCTGAGCCTCTCAGGAACAACCTACGGCCCGGCCGAGCATCGGCCCACCCGACTTCAGATAGCTTATCAACCGACCGGTCGTTTTGCTAGCTTCGAGCCCGGAAGTCAGAGGAATTGGCGAGAGCTCCTCGGCGGCTCAGCCTATCTGGGTCAGCTCGTTGTTCCCATCGGGAACGTAGATCGAGGTGACGAGAGCAAAGCCCTCGAGCAGCGCTCCCAGGTGGTTTCGCGACGAATAGGGAATCCGGAGATCCTGAATGAGGAAGCGGTCGCTGTAGGCGTTCTTGACGAAGTCCTGGCCATACTCTTCGGGAGTGATGACGATCGGCATCGGCATCGCCGGGTTATTTTGCCGCAGGATCTCGAGCAGCCGGCGCCCGAAGTTGTGGGATTGGCAGGAATCGAGGATGAGGATGAACGGCGCGGCGGAGGCCCCGGCCGCGCTCATCCTCGCAGCGATTGTCGCGGCAACACGGTCGGCCAGGCTTTCGGGGGTCTGCTTGCCGTCGAACTTGAGCGCCAGCGGCCGCCCGTGGCCCTCGAAGAGCAAGGTCACCGGCGACGAGGGGGAGAGCGCGCGCTCGAGCCGCGCGCCGGAAGCGTCCCCTTCGCGCAGGAAGACCAGCTCGGCCGCGGTCTTCGCCAGCCGGCGCTGAACGGGCTGGCGCCCAAACAGATATTCGCCCTCGCGGACGAGATCGTTGGAAGCGGCGTAGACGACCTGCCGGTCGGCGAACAGACGCAGATCGCGCAGCCCCTCGCGCACGGTCCGGATGCGCTCGTATTCCCGCCGCACGTTCGCCGCGTCGACCTCCAGGCCGCGGAAGTACAAGTTGCGGGAGATCATGACCTTGAAGTGGATGAACGCCGGCACGGACGTGAAGAGCCGGTCCCCGGTCCACTCCGTCAGCGAGCCCTGAAACCACGGGTCGCGGATCTGGTGGAAGTTCTGCGCGATCGCGGGATCTTCCAACAACCGGCGGACGCGGCGCTTCTCGGAGTAGCGGCCGCCGGCGGCGGGCGTGGGTCCGAGATACGACGCCAGTTGCTCCTCGACCGAAAGTCTGGCGGCCCCACCAAGGACCTGCTCCTCCCGCAGATCCCAATCGATCTCGACGCCGATCGCCGCCCGCTGCTGCGACGCCGGAACGGCCGCGACGTCGTCGATGGCGGGAGCCGCCAACAGCACGTTGAACAGGATTGCTGAGAGGATCGTATTCATGGGATCGCCGTCCTTTCTCCTCGATAGTTGCCGGTGAGTCGCCGCCGCAAACCAGCCGTTCGACGACTGTTCACAGCTTAGGAATCGCGGCCGCGGAGAAGAATCGGCGATCGGTGGATCTACGTATAGGAATTCACATGGCAAGCCATGTGCGAACATTCCGACAGGGACTCAGGGAACGGCGGTGCAACCGGTGGTGGAAGAGCGGGCGCCCGGGCCGCCGGCGGTCTCAGCCGCCGCAGCCGGGCTCAGAAAGGCGCGGTGAGCCCATGTCGGAATGTTCCTACACGGACGCTTGATCTCTGCGCTTTCTCAGAGATCCTTCGGCGTGAGCTTGTTCGCGACGGGTCCGAGGTGCTAGTCTTTCGGCGAGGAGAATATTCCGCGTGGCCAGCGTAGGGAAATTCCCTACCCTCGACCACAAGGAGGGATCGTGGCAATCAGAGTATTCATCGCGGATGATCACACGATGTTCCGAGAGGGCCTGCGGCGGGTCCTCGAGGACCAGCCCCAGATCGAGGTCGTGGGCGAGGCCGCCACGGGACCGGAGACGCTGAGCGGGGCAAGGGAAACGCGTCCCGACGTCGTGCTGCTCGACCTGGAAATGCCCGGCCGGGGAGGCTTCGCCGTCGCCGAGGAGCTCAAGAGCGCGAATCCGGCGCTGCGGGTCCTGGTCCTCACGTCGTATCGCGACGACGAATACGCCATCCGGAGCCTGAAGGCCGGAGCCGAGGGCTTTCTCACCAAGGACCGTGCCGCCGCGGAGGTCGTCAAGGCGGTGCGCGCGGTCTATGCCGGCGGCCACTACCTGCCGCCCGAGCTCGCCTCGAGCCTGGCCTTCAGGTTGGGCCGCGACGAGGACCGGCCGGCCCACGAGGTCCTTTCCGATCGCGAGTTCCAGGTGCTGCGCCTGATCGCCGCCGGCAAGTCCACCTCCGACATCGCCAAGCAGCTCAATCTCAGCGTCAAGACCGTCAGCACCTACCGCAGCCGCATCCGCGAGAAGATGAACCTGGACAGCACGGCCGCCATCGTGCGCTATGCCTTGAAGCACGGCCTTGCCGACTGAGGTCGAGCGTGGAAGCGCTCGCGGCCGCCTCTAGGTCTGCGGCGCGGCTTCCAGGGAGGCCTGCGAGGAGCCGGCGGCCACTGAACCCGAGCCCCCGTCCATGACGTCGCGGACCCGCTGCGCCAGCACGTTGCCGGTAAACGGCTTCTGCAGGAAGCGGAGCCCGGATTCGAGGAAGCCGCGGCGGACGACCGCGTCGTTGGTATAGCCCGAGATGTACAGGACCTTGAGGTCCGGGTAACTCTGGGCGAGGCGCTCCGCGAGCTGGCGGCCGTTCATCCCGGGCATCACCACGTCGGTGATCAGGAGGTCGATCGGACCGTCGTGCGCCGCGCAGACTTCGATCGCTTCGGCGCCGCCGGCGGCTTTCAAGACCGTGTAGCCGCGGTCGCGGAGGACCGCGGTCGCCAGGTCGAGGACTTCCTCCTGGTCCTCCACCAGGATCAAGGTCTCCGTCCCTCCGGCTCGGCCGCCGGTGATGGTGAAGCCGGTCGATGCCGTCAACGTCTTGTAGACCCTCGGCAGGTAGATCCGGAACGTGGCCCCTGAACCAGGCTCGCTCTCGACCCTGATGAAGCCTCCGGTCTGGTTCACGATACCATAGACGGTGGCGAGCCCCAGGCCGGTTCCTTTGCCCTCCTCCTTGGTCGTGAAGAAGGGCTCGAAGATCCGCGTCTTGGTCTCGGCGTTCATGCCCTCTCCGGTGTCCCGGATCCGGAGCATCACGTAATCCCCGGCAGGCTGCGGCTCGCGCAGCGCGGCCTCCTCCTCGCCGATGCGGACGTTGGCGGTCACGATCTCGAGCTCGCCACCCTTGGGCATGGCGTCGCGGGCGTTGACGGCGAGGTTCAGGATCACCTGCTCGAGCTGCGCGACGTCGGCCTCGATCCGCCCCAGCTCGGGCTCGAGACGGATCGTCAGCGCGACGTCCTCCCCGATCAGGCGGCGCAGCAGCCGGTCCGTGTTCTCCACCACGGCGTTGAGGTCGAGCACCCGCGGCTCGAGCACTTGCGAGCGGCTGAACGCCAGCAGTTGGCGGGTCAGCGAGCTGGCTCGCACGCCCGCCTTGCGGATCTCGCCGGCGGTCTGCCGCCGGGGGTCCTCGCTCCCGAGCATCTCGATCAACATCTCGGAGTAGCCGAGGATGACCGTCAGCAGGTTGTTGAAGTCGTGGGCGACGCCGCCGGCGAGCCGGCCGATCGCTTCGAGCTTGTGGGACTGGCGGAGCTGGGCCTCGATCTCCCGCCGCTGCGTGAGGTCCTCGAACATGCCGACTCCGTAGATGACGCGTCCGGTCTCGTCGCGGATCGAGCTGGCGGTGATCTCGACCCAGACGGACTCACGGCTCTTCTTCAGGTATTGCCGCGTGAGCTTGCGCGGCGGATCCTCCTCGCCGGTGAAGCTGTGCTGCGCGAGGAGCCGGTCGCCTTCGGCGTCGCGGGGATGCGTGACGTCGGCGAAGCTCATCCCCAGCAGCTCCTCCCTGCTGTATCCGAGCATCGCGCCGAACGCCTTGTTGGCGTCCTTGAAGCGCTGATCGGTATCGACGAGCACCATGCCGATCGGCGCGTCGTCGAAGGCGCGGCGGAACCGCTCCTCGCTGCGGCGCAGCGCCGACTCCGCCTCCTTGCGCTCGATGGCGTAGCGCAGCGAGCGCGCCAGGAGGAGGCCGTCGACCTGACCTTTCACCAGGTAGTCCTGGGCGCCGAGCGAGACCGCCTGCATGGCGAGGTCGCCGTCGTCGAGCCCGGTCAGCACCACGATCGGCACCGCGGGGATGCGCCCGAGGACCTCGCGGAGAGTCGCGAGTCCGTAGCTGTCGGGGAGGGACAGGTCGAGCAGCACGGCGTCGAACGCCTGCCCATCCAGGACTTGCAGGGCCGAGCTCATCCGGTCGGCGACCGACATGGTCCAGCGATTGCCCGTGACCTCATGGAGCAGCTCGCGGAAGAGCCGGGCCTCCGCCGGATTGTCTTCGATCAGCAGCAGGTTGAGCTCTTTGTTCAACATGGCAGTGGAAGCGCTCGGGTTGATCATGACGCGGCTTCGGCGGCCGCGGGCAGATAGACGTCGAACGTAGAGCCCTCACCGACGCGGCTCGAGACCTCGACGAAACCGCCGTGGGCCCTGGCGATCGAGCGCACCAGGGAAAGGCCGAGCCCCGCTCCCTGCCCGGGCTCCTTGGTCGAGTAGAACGGATCGAAGATCCGCTTCATTACGTGGGGCGGCATCCCCGTCCCGGTGTCGGAGACGGAGATGCGGACGAACGCGCCGCTCGCCGCGCCGCCGGTCCCCTCGCCGGCGTGCTCGCTGAGCGCCGCCGCATGCCGATCGACGCGCTCGGCCTTGATCGTCAACATGCCGCCCCGGACCATGGCGTCGCGGGCGTTGAAGCAGAGGTTGAGCAGGAGCTGGTAGAGCTGAGTGGGCTCGGCGTTGACGGTGGGCAGGTCCTGCGAATAGTCGGTGGTCACCTCGATCGACTCGGGAAACGTCGTATGAATGAAATTCCGGAGCTCGTAGATGAGGTGCCGCACCTGCACTTCCGCCCGCTCGCCCTCCGCGGTCGCCGACAGGCGGAGCATCTGGTTGAGCACTTTGATGCTGCGTTCGACGCACCTCTCGACGGAGGCCAGGATCCGCGTTCCCTCCGCCTCCCGCACCATGCCGCGGAGGACATCGACGGACATCAGGACCGGCGCCAGGAGGTTGTTCAGGTCGTGCGCCACGCCGGCCGCGAAGGAGCCGACGCTGCGCAGCCGCTCGACATACCTGACCTCCTTCTCGAGCCTGCTTCTCGTGGAGAGGTCGGCGTTCTGCACGACGATCGACGGCTCCTTGCCGTCCTGGCTCCCGAGCAGGACCCAGCGGCTCTCGACGAGCATCTCGCGGCCGCTGCGCGTGCGCTGGAGCAATTGACCGGCCCAGCTTCCGTTGCGCACCGCGTTCCGGGTGCCGGTCCTGTACGCCGCGGCGGCCTCGGCGCCGAACAGGTCGTGGTCCTTCTTCCCGACGACGTCGTCCGTACGCCATCCGTAGAGCTCCTCGGCTCCCTTGCTCCAGGCCAGGACCCGGCCCTGGAGGTCGCGCACGAAGTAGGCTTTCTTGGCACAGTGCAGGAGCTCGGCGCACTCGTGGAGCAGCGCTTCATGGGTGGCGAGCTCGCGCGTCTCGCGCAGGACGATCAGGGATCCGGAGACGCGGTCCTGGCCGTCGCGCGCCGGAGTGACGGCCAGCGCGGCCTCGAACCTGGTTCCGTCCTTGCGGCATTGGACGGACCGCAGGCTGTGGAACCGCCGGCCGTTGCGCACGGCCTTCAGGATCGGGGACCGGCGCTGCTCCGGCGGCGAAAGGATCGCCAGCGAGCGGCCGGCCACCTCGCCGGCGCCATAGCCGAACAGCCGCTCCGCGGCCGGGCTCCAGAGGCGAATGCTGCCGTCGGGGTCGGCGCCGATGACGGCGTCCCACGACAGCTCGAGGAGCTGGTGGAGGGGAAAACCGGCGACGTCAAAGGTGGGAGCGTTCACGTCAGCTCGATTCCTCTGGTCGAACGGCCGCTTCGTCAGCCGGCGGCAGTCTTCCGCCGGGAAGGGTGAAGCAGAAGGTCGAGCCGCCGCCGGGTCGCGATTCGACCCAGACGCGGCCGTCGTGGCGATCGATGACGCGCTTGCAGATCGCGAGGCCGATTCCGGTGCCCGGGTACTCGTTCGCGTTGTGCAGGCGCTGGAAGATCACGAAGATCCGCTCGAAGTGCTCCGGCGCGATGCCGACCCCGTTGTCGCGCACGGAGAACGTCCAGCCGCCGTCATCGACCTCGGCGCCGACGTGGACCTCGGGACGGCGCGTCTGCGCTCGGAACTTGATCGCGTTGGTGATCAGGTTCTGGAAGACCAGACCGAGCTGGCCGCCGTCGGCAAGGACCGTCGGCAGGGGATCACGGGTGATCACGGCGCCGGCTTCGCCGATGGTGATCTCGAGGTCCCTGAGGACGCGATCCAGCACCTCGTCGCAGTCGGTGGCGGCGAGGTGGATGCCGCGGGTGCCGATCCGGGAGAAGGAAAGGAGGGCCTGGATGAGCCGCTGCATCCTCTGCGCGCCGTCGACCACGTAGCCGATGAACTCGTCGGCGTCGCCGTCGAGGCGGCCCCGGTAGCGGCGGGCCAGGAGCTGGGTGAAGCTGGCGACCTGGCGCAGCGGCTCCTGGAGGTCGTGGGAGGCCACGTAGGCGAATTGCTGCAGGTCGGCGTTGGACCGCTGCAGCTCGACGTTGGCGCGCTCGAGCTCCCGGGCGTGCGCGGCGAGCGCCGCCGTCCGCTGCGCGACCTCCTCCTCGAGGTGCCAGTTGAGGGCCTTCAGCTCGCTTTCCAGCTTGACCCGCTCGGAGATGTCGATGACCGCGGCGATCACCAGCAGACCCTCGTCGCCCCAGACCGGGCTCAGCGTGACGTCGGCGGGAAACTCGCGGCCGTCCCGTCGCCGCCCATAGAGCGTGCGGCCGCCGCCCAGGCCCCGGGCCTCCGGCGCCCGCAGATAGGCCTGCCGGTGGCCGGGGTGGACGTCGCGAAACCGGTCCGGCACCAGGACGTCGACGCAACCTCCGATGACCTCGTCCCTCGGGTAGCCGAAGATTTCCTCGGCCTTGGCGTTCATCAAGACCACGGTGCCGGCGGCGTCGACGGCGATCCGGGCGTGCGGGGCATATTCCATGATGGTGCGGAATTTCAGCTCTCGTTGCCGGGCCGCGCGCGCCCGGTCGATGAGCAGGCCCACCAGCAGCGCCGTCGACAGGCCGGCGAACAGCGTGGTCGCTGCAAGCGCCGAGGTCGACCTCAGCTCGCGGAGCTCGACGTTCTCCAGGGCTCCGGCCAGGCCGAATGCGAGCGTGGCCAGGAAGAGCGAGAAGCAGAGCGCCAACCACCGCGGCGCCCTGACGGCCCGGGCCACCGCTTCCCGCCAGGCGAGAGCGACGTGCCCGGTGCCGAGAACGATGAAGCCGGCGGTGGTGTGGAGCGCCATGTCGGTGGGGAGCCTCCATCCGAGGGGATCCTCGCCACCGAGGACGTACCCGATCAGGGTACCGCAGCCGAGAGCGGCGACCATCGAGCCCAGGATCCCGGCGACCGCTGCCCGGCGCCGGTGCAGCGCCGCGATCGCCACTCCGGCCATGGCGAAGCAGCCGGCGGTGGTGGGTGCCATTCGGCCGGAATACGAGGACTTGACCGTGACCTGCGGCTCGACGATGAGCCGATCGATGCCCAGGTCGACGGCCGCCGCGTACTGGTAGAGCGTCGCCATGCCGATCACGACGAGTATCGCGGCGAGAGGGACCGCGTGACGTGTTCGACGGTGAGCGGCCAACTGCAGAGCGGTGCCGCCCAGGAGGAACCCGAGCGCGGTGTTGTATTGCATGGGAACCAGGTTCGGGAAGACCTGGATGAGCGGGCGCACGTCAGCGTGCCATCCGATCATCACCGCCAGCCCGAGGGCCGCGGAGAGAGCGGCGGCGGCGCGCGCCGCCGCGCCCAGCCATCCGGCTCCCGCGCTCGCGGCCGGCAGGACCGAGATCGTGCCGGAGAAGTCCGCCTCTTCAGCGCTATGGGGACTGCCTGGGAACGGGGTCATGTCCTGGAGGGGCCGGCGGCCGCGACCGACTCGGGATCAGGCCGCCAGCGAGGGCAGGGTGGCGGTCGTCAGCCAGAAGTTGCGGATGGATTGAATGGCGTCGATGAACTTCTCGAGCTCGATCGGCTTGGTCACGAAGCAGTTGGCGTGCAGGCAGTAGCTCTTCATGACGTCGTCTTCGGACGTCGAGGTCGTCAGGACGACCACCGGGATCCGGCGCAGCCTCTCGTCGCTCTTGATCTCGGCCAGCACCTCGCGCCCGTCTTTCCTCGGCAGGTTGAGGTCGAGGATGATCAGCACCGGCGTCGGCGCGTCGTGGTGACCGTTGCGCTTCTTGAGGAATGCGATCGCCTGCTCGCCGTCGGGCACGACGTAGAGCCGCTCCGCCGCCCCGCTCTCTCGGAGGGCCTCCTGCGTCAGCCTGACGTCGCTGGGATTGTCTTCGACGAGGAGGATGACGCTACGGGCATCGACCTCGGAAAGCCCTCCGGACCAATGAGCTCGCATGTTCACCTGCCCGCCTTCCGGCGGTCGTTCGTCCCTGGGACCCTCTGAATGACCACTATGATTCACGCCCGGTCCTCACGTCTGCCCGCATGCGTCCTATTCCCGGATCGGCCGGATTCGGCGGCGTTGTCCTCTTTCAACCTACATCGCTTGGCACTATCGCGCTACAGGAGGCTTTCCTCGACGCCGTACCTCATGATCTCCGCGTTGTTGCGCAGACGCAGCTTCGCCAGCACCCGGGAGCGGTAGGTGCTGATCGTCTTCACGCTCAGGTTGAGCTCGACCCCGATCTCGGAGACCGTCCTGCCGGCCGCGATCATGGTCATCACCTGGAATTCCCGGTCCGAAAGCGTCTCGTGCGGCATCTGGCGGGCATCCCGCTTGACGCTGAGGGCGAGCAGCTCCGCGAGCCCGGGGCTGACGAACACCCCGCCGGCATGGACCTTGCGGATCGCCTCGACGATCTCCGCTCCGCGACGGTCCTTGGTGACGTACCCGTCGGCGCCGCTGCGCAGGCAGCGCACGGCGTAATGGTTTTCCGGGTGCGCGGTCAGGACCAGGATGCGCAGCTCCGGAAGCGTGCGCTTGAGCTCCTGGATCGTCTCCACGCCGCCCCGCCCCGGCATCCAGATGTCGAGGACGACCACGTCCGGATCCAGGCGCCGGGCGAGCTCGAGCGCCTCGCCCCCGGACGCCGCTTCGCCGACGACGTCGAAGCCGTTGGAGCTGTCCAAGATCCTGCCGAGACCTTCGCGGAACACCGCATGGTCATCGGCTATCAGCGTTCTGATCACGAAGTTCTCCCTCTGCGGCGCGAGTCGCCATACGTCTCACGCCTCCTACTCGAAACCAGGATACCACGCTCGTCCGGAGAGCGACCGTGCCCGACAGAGCGTTGGTGTAGGACTTTTCCGATGCCGGCGTCGGATTCCCCCGCGCTGCTCACGCCCCGTAGGAGTGATCCTACGAGGCTGCTCCGAGATCCTATGAAGGCGTAGAAATCTGCGAACGACTCCGGTCGGCTTTTCCTGGGCGCACGTGGGCGAAACACCGATTCCGCCGAGCCGATCCGAGTGCCAGCATGGTTGTCGGAAGGAGGACACCGCGTGATGAACAACGTACTGTACTACACGCCCAAAGACGGCGCACCTGCTCGCCGACCTGCCACGGCCGAGCTTCCGGGCCCCGTCGCCGTGGCCTGGAACGCCCCGGAGTCGCACGTGCCCGGGGCGGAGGAGGTCGTGTCGTTGCGAGAGGTCACCGACATGCTCCACGTCGGATTGATCGTCTCCAGGATTCCTTCGGGCGAGCTCCTGATGATGAACAGGGCAGGCTCGCAGCTTCTCGGAAAAGAGCTCGAGCCGGGAATGAACCTGGCGCAGGCCACGGACTTCTTCCGGATCGTCCGGGAAGACGGCTCGCGATACCCCTCCGAGGAGGCCTGGGCTTCGGCGCTGAATGCCGGCGGCTCGCTGGTCCTCACCGACGCGTTCGTGCAGCGTCCGAACGGCAGGAAGGTGCCCCTGCGGTTGTCGACCTCGCGGGTGGTCCTCGCCAACGGCAAGTCCAGGCTGATGTTGTGCGCCATCGAGGACCGTAGTCAGGAATACCGGCTGCTGAAAGCGCAAGAGGAATTCGTGGCGGTGGCGTCCCACCAGCTCCGGACGCCGGCCACCGGCACCAAGGCGTTCCTCTCCATGCTGCTCGACGGCGACGCCGGCGCGCTCACCGAGGCCCAAAAGGATTTCGCGGATCGCGCGTACCGGAGCAACGAACGCGCCTTGAGGCTGGTCGAGAGTCTCCTCCAGATGGCGAAGATCGAAGCCGGCGAGTTCATCCTCGAGCGCGAGGAGACGGACGTCAGGGCGGTGCTGAAGGATGCGGTAGAGGAGCACGAAGCCACCATGGAAGACGCTCATGCTCAGCCCATCGACCTGGTGCTGCCGGAGCGCAGCGTGATCGCGCGAATCGATGCCGGCAAGGTGAGAATGCTCCTCGACAACCTCCTCGACAACGCCAGGAAATACTCGCCGGCGGGAAGCTCGATCGAGGTCTATCTGGCGGAAACCAGCCGGCACGTCATCGTGTCGATCGCCGATCACGGCAGCGGCATACCTACGGAACAGCAAGGCAAGCTCTTCCGGAGATTCGGCCGCGTCAACCAGGAGACCGCACCGGACGTCCCCGGAACCGGTCTGGGGCTCTACTTCGTGCAGCAGATCGTCGGACTTCACGGCGGCGACGTGCGGATCGCTTCGATTCCCGGGCAGGGCACCCTGGTGGTGGTCAAGCTGCCCAAGAAAAGGAGAAGTGAATGAACCGAGCGCCGGTGGCCGTTGGCGGCAGCCTGCTGCAGCAAGCTGCCTACTGACGCTCAATCGTCTCGAAGAACCGGTCGAAGAGCCGGTTCGCGTCGTGCGGACCCGGGGCGGCCTCGGGGTGGTACTGCACCGAGAAGACGGGCCGGCCGGCGAGGGCGAGGCCTTCGACGGTGCCGTCGTTCAAGTTGACGTGGGTCACCCGGCAGCCGGGCGGCAGGCTCTCGGCGTCGACGGCGAAGCCGTGGTTCTGGCTGGTGATCGCGACGCCGCCGGTCGCCACGTCGCGCACCGGCTGGTTGCCGCCGTGGTGCCCGAACTTGAGCTTGTAGGTCCTGCCCCCGAGGGCCAGGGCGAGGAGCTGGTGACCGAGGCAGATGCCGAAGAGCGGCACGCCGCTCGCCGCCAGCTTGCCCACCTCGGCGACGATCTCGCCCAGAGGCTCGGGATCGCCCGGCCCGTTCGAGAGCATCACGCCGTCGACGCCCAGCTCGAGGCAGGAGGGCGCCGGCGTGCGCGCCGGCAGCACGCTCACCCGGGCGCCGCGCGCGAGCAGCGAGCGGACGATGTTCTCCTTGGCGCCGAAGTCGTAGAGGGCCACGTGACGGCGTCCGCCGCCTTCGGGGGCGCGTTCGTAGGGCTCGGCGCAGGTGACCTCGTCGACCAGGGCGCGGCCGGCCATCGGCGGGCAGGCTGCGAGCTCGGCTCTCAACGCGTCGAGCTCGCCGACCCGCGTCGACAGGATGCCGCGCATCGCCCCGTGCTCGCGCAGCCGCCGCACCAGGGCGCGGGTGTCGATGCCCTCGAGGGCGGGCACGGCGTGACGCCGCAGGTAGTCCCCGAGATCCTCCTCGCTGCCGTGGCTGGAGGCGCGGGCGGTGAAGCGGCGGGCCACGAAGCCCTCCACCCACGGCCGCCCCGACTCGGCGGCCGGCGCGCTGGTGCCGTAGTTGCCGATGTGCGGCTGGGTCATCACCACGATCTGGCGCCGGTACGACGGGTCGGTGAGGATCTCCTGGTAGCCGGTCATGGCGGTGTTGAACACCACCTCGCCCACCGCCGTGCCCGGCGACGGCGCGCGTCCGCGGAAAACGGCGCCGTCTTCGAGGAGGAGGAGGGCTTCGGAGGGGCGGTCGAGTCGCATAGTTCGCCCGGATCATATAGGGTGTGCGCCGCGTCGAGCGAGCGAGCCATGGCCGTTGCACCTGAAGATCCCGGCGGGCACCCGCCGTTTGCCGTCCGGCGTCCGCGGCGGGCCGCGCTGGGCGTCGTCTACTTCACCGTCTTCCTCGATCTTCTGGGGTTCGGCATCATCCTGCCGTTCCTGCCCTTCTTCGCCCTCGAGCTGGGCGCTTCGGGCCTGGGCCTGGGCGTGATCCTGACCTCGTACTCGCTGGCGCAGCTCGCCGGCGCCCTCGTCCTCGGACGGCTCTCCGACCGCTGGGGACGGCGGCCGGTGCTGATGCTGAGCCTCGCCGGCGCCGCCGCCGCGATGGCGATGAGCGGCCTCGCCGCCAGCCTGGCGGCGCTGGCGTCGGCGCGCGCCCTGGCCGGTCTCTTCGGCGGCAGCATCTCGACCGCCCAGGCCTACGTTGCCGACGTCACCAGCAGCGGCGAGCGCGCCAGGTTCATGGGTTTCCTCGGCGCCGCGATCGGCTTCGGCTTCGTGGTCGGCCCGGCCCTCGGCGTGGCCCTGCACCGCCTCGGCCTGGGCTTCGCCGGCGCCGCCTTCACCGCCGCGGGGCTGGCCGCGGCCAACCTCGTGCTCGCCGCCTTCCTGCTCACCGAGTCGAAGCCCGCGGGCGCGCCGCCGCCGCGGCGTTCGCTCACCGAGGACTGGCGCGCCGCGGCGCGGCCCGGCGTGCGCGAGGTGCTCGCCGCGACCTTCCTCACCACCTTCGCCTTCGTCGCCATGGAGACCACTTTCGCGCTCTTCGGCGAGGAGCGCTTCGGCATGGACGAGAAGGGCTTCGGCCTCGCCCTGGTCTGGGTCGGCGTCGTGATGATCGCCGTCCAGGGCGGCCTGATCGGGCCGGTGACGCGACGCTTCGGCGTCCGCGCGGCGGCGGTCGCCGGCGGTCTGCTGATGGCGGCGGCCCTCGGTCTGTTGCCGTGGTGCCCGTCGCTCTTCTGGGCCCTTGCCGTGCTCGGCGGCCTCGCCGCCGGCCAGGGGCTGACCGTGCCCACTCATGCGACGCTGATCTCGCACGCCGGCGGCGCCGGCGAGCAGGGCGCGCTGCTGGGCGCCCGCCAGTCTTTCGCCGCCGCGGCGCGCGCCGTGGGACCGCTCGCCGCCGGAACGCTCTATGATCTCCACAACGCCTCGCCCTTCCTGACCGGCGGCGCGCTGGCCGCCGTCGCGGGCTTGCTGGTCGCCGCGTCGGGAGGGCGTGAAAGGAGTGCCACCATGCAGATCGACGTCCCCCGCCACGAATACGAAGAGATCGAACGGCTGATCGCCAGCGACGAGAGCCCCGTGGGCATCGACGCCAAGAAGACCCACGTCCTCATCCTCCACAAGCTGACGGCGATCGAAAAACGCCTCGAGCGGCTGGAAAAATCGGCGCTGAAAGATCCGTGAAACCTTCGCCCCCCCAGGGCGTTACTAGCTAGTAGGTGGATGGTGTTGGAAATGCTCCTGAGCCCTCCTTCGGGAGGGCTGCTCCTTTTCTGGGCCGGTGCAGGGGACCTGAGCCTGCGATAGAATCAGCACGCAGACCTCAGGTGCCGACGTGCGACGGCAAGAGCTCCACCACCTCGCCTTCCCGGATCCCCGCTGGGCCGACGACTACGGCCTCGTCGCCCTCGGCGGCGACTACCGCCCCGAGCGTCTGCTCGCCGCCTACGCCTGCGGCATCTTCCCGTGGCCCAGCGAAGGGCTCCCCCACGCCTGGTTCTCCCCCAATCCCCGGCTCGTGCTGCGGCCTGACGAGCTCTGCCTGTCGCGCAGCCTGCGCAAGACCCTCAGGAAAGGCCGCTTCCGGGTGACCTACGACCTCGCCTTCGACGACGTGATCCGCCATTGCGCCGCCGCCTCGCGGCCCAACGGCGCCGGCACTTGGCTGACGCCCGAGCTCGTCCGCGGCCTGCGCCGCCTGCACCGCCTCGGCTTCGCCCACTCGGTGGAGAGCTGGCGCGGCGACGAGCTGGCGGGCGGCCTCTACGGCGTCTCGCTGGGCACGCTCTTCTGCGGCGAGTCGATGTTCTTCAGGCAGCGCGACGCCTCCAAGGTGGCCCTCGTCCACCTCGCCGAACGGCTCCGGAGCTGGGGCTTCCGGATGATCGACTGCCAGGTCCACACCGACCACCTGGCGCGCCTCGGCGCCCGCGAGTGGCCCCGCGACCGGTTCCTCGACGAGCTCGGCCTCGCCGTGCGCGAGCCGACTCGGCGCGGCCCGTGGACGGATCAGGCGTAGGGCGCACGGTACTCGGCCGTCGCCGCCGTGGTCGCCGTTCTTCGCTCCCCCACTGATCTCTAATCGACGCTCCCACGTTTCACCACCCATTCGACAGGCTGCTTGGTCGTCCTCGCGATGATCTCGTAGTCACTGTCGTAGATGGGGGCGAGCCTCTCCCTCACCGACTCGAGCGACATCCGTGCGAGAGCGCTCTTGTCGACGAGATACCGGGCCTTCATCAACGCCAGGCCCGTGCCATGACCTCAGGATCGGCCAGGTCCATGCCTTTCATGACGGAGAGCGCCTCGACTTCCTCTCGCCTGGCCCGCTCTCGCACGACCTCGAGAAACGCCCCCTCGATGGTCTCCTTGACCGTGGTGGTGGAGAGGATCTGCTTCACGGCCCTGAAGAGCTCTTCGTTGATCTCT
>DASWIG010000336.1:0-21646 GCA_036397835.1 Thermoanaerobaculia bacterium | reverse complement strand
CTGGCGCTCTCGGCGCGCTATCTGAGGAGCCACGAGGAGTTCGTCTACCGCTGGGAGGACGTGCCGCCGCACGTGCGCCGCATCGCCGAGCGCGAACGCCACCGCGTGGAGCTGGAGACCGCGCGGCGCATCCAGAGCTCGATCCTGCCCGAGCTGCCGCCGCAGCTCGCCGGCATCGAGCTCGCCCACTGCTACCTGCCGGCCACCGAGGTCGGCGGCGACTTCTACGACGTGCTCGCCCTCGATGACGGCCGCCTCGCCGTGGCCGTGGGCGACGTCGCCGGCCACGGCGTGTCGAGCGGCCTCATCATGTCGATGGCCAAGTCCACCCTGGCGCTCCAGGTCACCGTCGACCCGGACGTGGAGGCGGTGCTGACCACGCTCAACCGCACCGTCTACCAGTCGGCGCGCCTGCGCCTCCTGACGACGCTGTGCTACGCCCTGGTCGACCGCACGAACCTCGATCTGACGTGGGCCAGCGCCGGCCACCTCGGCCCCTACCGCATTGACGCCGAAGGGCGGGTGGAGGGTCTGATCGCCGAGTCTTATCCCCTCGGCGTGCGCGACAGCATGAGCGTGACCCTGCGCAAGACCCGCCTCGCCCCGGGCGACCGGCTCTTCCTTTACAGCGACGGCGTGGTCGAGGCCCGGCGCGAGGCCGACGACGAGATCTTCGGCTTCGCGCGCCTGGAGGAAAGCCTGCGCCGCCACGCCGGCAAGAGCGTCGAAGGGCTGCGCGACGGCGTGCTCGAGGACGTCGAGCGCTTCACCGGCGGCGGCGAGCGGGATGACGACCAGACCATCCTGGTGCTGCGCCTGCCGTAACCGGTCTTCGAGCCCGCAGGGCGACAGCCGGTAGCCGGGGATTTCAATCCCCGGCGGCGGCCGGCGCAGGATCCGCGGGTTGAAACCCCCGGCTACCGGCTGTCGCTCTGCGGGCTAAAGAACGTTGGCGAGCTTGGCGAGGTATGTTCGACCCTCGTTGACCGACCTCGAGCCGCCGTTCGCCGGTTTCCCAGGGACGTCCCAGCGTCCTCCGCGTATAGTCCCTTCATGATCCAGGTCGAAAACCTCAGCAAGAGCTACGGCGACGTCCACGCCGTCCGCGGCGTCTCCTTCGAGGTCGCCGGCGGCGAGATCTACGGTCTGCTCGGTCCCAACGGCGCCGGCAAGACCACCACCCTGTCGATGATGGCCGGGCTCCTGGCGCCCGACGAGGGACGCATCCGCTACGACGGCGTCGACCTCGCCGAGCGCCCTCTCGCGGTCAAGGCGACGCTCGGCGTCGTCCCCCAGGAGAACGCCCTCTACGAAGACCTGAACGCCCGCGAGCACCTGCGTTTGTGGGGCGGCCTCTACGGTCTCTCCGGCGCCGAGCTCGACGCCGCCGTCGACCGCGTGCTCGGCGAGATCGGCCTCGGCGGACGCGCCAAGGAGCCCGTCAAGAAGTACTCCGGCGGCATGAAGCGCCGCCTCAACCTCGGCATGGGCCTCGTCCACTCGCCGCGCATCGTGCTGCTCGACGAGCCCACCACCGGCATCGACCCGCAGGCGCGGATCAACGTCCTCGACGTGGTGCGCGGCGTCGCCGCCAGCGGCGCTGCCGTGCTCTACACCACCCATTACCTCGAGGAGGCCCAGCAGCTCTGCGACCGCATCGCGGTCATCGACCACGGCGCCTTCCTCGCCGAGGGCACCCTCGCGGAGCTGCAGGACATGGTCGGCGGCGAGGAGGTGGTGACGCTCGCCGGCGACTTCGACGACGTCCTCGTCGAGCGCCTGCTCGGGCGCGAGGGCGTACGCCTGCTGGCCCGCGAGAGCGGCCGGCTGGTGCTCGCCACCGCCGGCGGCGGCGGCGAACGCCGCGGCGCCGTCGAGCTGCTGTCGGCGTTGTTCGGGGAAGGCGTGAAGATGGACTCGGTGTCCATCGAGCCCCCGAGTCTCAACAGTCTCTTCCTCAAGCTCACCGGACGGGAGCTGCGCGACTGATGGCACGTTCACCGAACCGCGTGCTGCTGCTTTTCCGCAAAGATCTCCTGCGGCGCCGGCGCTCGCCCCTGGGGGTGCTGGCGATGATCGCTTTCCCGCTCGTCTTCGCCGGCATGATGGCCCTGGCCTTCAGCGGCGAGACGGCCCTGCCCCGCGCCCGCCTGCTCCTCGAGGACCGCGACGACGGCCTCGTGGGCGGTTTCGTGAAACAGGCGCTCGCCGCCGAGCAGATCGCCGAATTCATCGAACTCGTGGAGGTCGGCGAAGAAGGCCGGCAGATGCTCGAGGACGACGAGGCCTCCGCCCTGCTGCGCGTCCCCGAGGACGCCACCTCGCGCCTCCTCGCCGGCGAGGACGTGGAGCTCGAGCTGGTGCGCAATCCCGCCCAGAGCATCCTCCCCGAGATCGCCGAGCAAGTCGCGGCGACGATGGCCGACGTCATGTCCATCCTCACCCGGCTCGTGCGCCGGCAGGTCGAGGTCCTCGACCTGCCCGATCTCACCGAGCTCGAGAGCTTTCGGGACCTGACCGATCAGGACTTCGCCACCATCTCGGTGGCGCTGCGGCACACGTTCACCGAGGCCGGGAGCTTTGTCGCGGCGCCGCCGATCGCCTTCGAGCAGGTGACGCTCGGGGAGGAGAAGAGAGATGAAGATGAAGATGAAGATGAAGATGAAGATGGCTCGCAGACGGGGTTGATCTTTCTTTTCGTCTTGCCGGGGATCTCGGTCTACGCGCTCTTTCTGATCGGCGATCAGATGATGCGCGACTTGCTCGAGGAAGGTCGGCTGAGGACGCTTCAGCGTCAGCTCTCGGCGCCGGTGACCGCCGGACAGATCCTCGCCGCCAAGGTACTGCTCACCGGCGTGGTCGCCGCGGCCGTGCTGCTGATCCTGGCGGCCATCGCCGGCTTCGTCGCCAGGACGCCGGTCGACCCCGCGGCCTTCGCCGCGCTGGCGCTCGCCCTGGTGCTGGCGGTCACCGGCTTCGCGGCCCTGATCTACGGCGTTGCCCGCACCGACCGCCAGGGCGCCACGATCTCGGCCCTCGTCTACCTGGTGCTGGCGTTCGGCGGCGGCAGCTTCGTGCCGGTGGACAACATGCCGGCGGCGATGCGCGCCGCCGCTCCCTTCTCGCCCTTCTACTGGGGGACCCGGGGCTTCCAGGACCTGGTGCAGAACGGCGCCGGCCTCGCCGACGTCGCCGGCGCGGTGGGCGTCCTCGGCGGGCTCGGGCTGGCCTTGCTCGCCGCCGGCTCCGTGCTGCTCAAGCGCAAGGTCCTGCGCGGAGGTGCGGCATGAGCGTCAACGCCTGGCGCCGCGTGGCGTTGCTGGCCTGGAACGACGTGCGCCTCACGTCGAAAGACCGCAGCTCCCTGGTGTGGATGCTCGCCATGCCCGTCGCCATGATGTGGTTCTTCGGCACCGTCTTCGCCGGCGGCTCGGGCGGACCGCCGCGGATCTCTCTGACCGTCGACGACCGCGACGGCGGCTGGCTGGCGCGCGCCTTCGTCGACGAGCTCCGCGGCGAGCAGGTGAACCTCGCCGAGGTCGGCAGCGGCGACGACGTGCCGCGCCTGCGCACGCTGGTGGTGCCGGAAGGTTTCACCGAAAACGTCCTGGCGGGCACGCCCCGGACGCTGCGGCTCGAGCTCGATCCCGAGGCCGACCGGCAGTTCGACATGGGCGCCGTCGTCCACGTGCGGCGAGCCCAGCTCCGCGTCCTCGGGCGGCTGCTCGAGATGAAGCTCGACCCCGACTTCGTCGCCGCCGACGCGGCGAGCTCCGAGCGCTACCGGGCGCTCGCCGCCGCGGCGCCGCCGGTGAGCCTGGCGGTGTCGACGGCGGGCGCCGGCCAGGGGGTGCCGAGCGGCTTCGGCCAGAGCGTGCCGGGGATCCTGACCATGATCGTCCTGATGATGACGCTCATCTACGGCGGCGTCTTCCTGATCATCGAGAAACAACAAGGGATGCTGCGGCGTCAGCTCAGCCTGCCGGTAACGCGCGGCCAGGTGGTCGCCGGCAAGCTCCTGGGGCGGCTGTTGATCGCCGGCCTGCAGATCGTCCTGCTGCTGGCGGTGGCTCGCTTCGTCTTCGGCCTGTCGCTGGGCTCCTCGCCCGCGGGTCTGGCGCTGCTGACCGCAAGCTACGCGCTCGCGGTGGCGTGCGCCTCGATCTTCCTCGGCGCGGTCTTCTCCACCACCGAGCAGGCGTCCACGGTGGGCTGGATCGCCAGCCTGGTGATGGCGGGGCTCGGCGGCTGCTGGTGGCCGAGCGAGGTCATGCCCGAGTGGCTGCAGACGGCGGCCCACGCCTTTCCCACGGCCTGGGCCATGGACGGCTTCCACGCCCTCATCTCCTTCGGCCGCGGCGTCGAGGCCGTGGCGCTGCCGTCGCTGGCGCTGCTGGCGTTCGCGGCGCTCTTCGGCGTCCTTGGGACGCGGTTCTTGCGGATCGGGTGAAGGGCGCCTCGAGCGCCAACTCCCTGCACGCCTCCGCGTCGACGGATCTGGTGCTCGAACAGACCGGTCGCGCCGTCGACAAAAGCGAGTTTATCCAGATTCTGCGGGAGACCGCGCACTACCGCCGATTGGCTCTCGTCTGCGTCACCGCCGGGTCCGACGTCCGGACCTTTGCCGCGCCCGCTCGAGAGCCGAGAGGATCCCAGAAGGCTCCCCTGCTTCCGCCGCCCCTGGCTCTTGCGGCGTCTCTCGCTGCCGCGCCACAGCAGCCTGCGGACGCGGCGCGGCGGTCTCGGCCCGCGGCTCTGCCGCCGGCCGTCGCCAACGCGGCAACCTCCACCCCACTCTCCAGCGGCTCGACAAGAGCGCCGTACGCCGCTCCAGCACCTCGAGCAGAAGCAGGACGAGCGCCAGCGCCAGCAGCCAGGGCGTGAGCTCCACCGTCCGCGGCCGGCGCTCGAAGTCGTCCCAGACGTCGGCCACGTCGATGCGCTGGCGGCCGCCGGTTGTCCGCGCCAGACGCTCGAGGGCGAGGTGCCCCGCTCCCGGCTCCGCCGGCGCGTACTCCGGCGCGTACGGCAGACGCGCCGGCGCCAGCGCCGCGCTGCCCAGCCCCGGCACCTCGAGCCGCCCGAGCGCCACCTCCTCGCCGGCGAGCTCCACCACCGCCTCGAGGGTGTCGGGATCGCGCCAGCGCATCGCCTGCTCCGCCGCCGCCGGCGGCCGCCCGGGCACGCCGCTGAGCACGGCCAGGCGCGGCGGCGCCGTGAACGGGTCGCCTTGGCGCTCGGGGTCGAGGTGGAGCGCCACCCGCAGGGTGCCGCGCCGCAGCTCCTGGGTCACCGCCACGTCGCCGCCCAGCGCGTCCGACTCCCCTGCCGTCCAGCGCACGAGGCTGGCCGCCAGCTCGCCGAGGCGCGGCCAGGCGCCGAGCTCGCCGGCGTGGGCGCCGCCGAGCTCGGCGGTCCAGGCGAGGGCGCGGCCCAGGCCCGCCTGCCAGAAAGCGACGACCGGCGCTTCGTGGTCGTCGCGGGTGAGAGCGGCGAGCTGGGCCTCGGGCCGCAGGTAGGTGAGGTTGTAGCCGCCGAGCCGCGGCGGCCCGTCGAAGGGCTGGCCGGAGAGCGTGCGCAGGGCGGCGGTGAAGGCGAACGCCGTCGGCTCGCCGACGAAGGTGCTGCGCGCCACCACGAAGGCGTCCTGGGCGAAAAGCCGAGGCAGGGCCTCGGGGCTGGCAGTGAAGAAGACCCTTCCGCCGCCGCGCGTCGCCACGTCGCGCAGCAGCGGCGCGTCGACGTCGGCGGCGGTGCCCAGGCCCACCACGCTCACCGTGATGCCCGAGCGGGCGCAACGCTCGAGCAGCTCGCGGTAGGCCCCGGGCTCTTCGGCGTCGGCGGCGTCGGCGAAGAGCAGCACGTGGCGCGCCCCGGCCTGCGACCTGAGGAGCTGCTCCACCGCGGCGTGGAGGGCCGCATAGACGAAGATACCGCCGCCCGCGCTGTCGATGCGCAGGATGGTCTCGCGCTTCGCCGCCGTGGCCTCCCCCACCGGCTCGAGGGGCAGCACGATGTGCGGACTCGAGTCGACCGCCACCACCGCGAAGTCGTCGAAGGGCGAGAGCAGGCCGAGGACCTCGGCGGTCGCCAGGTTGGCGAGGTCCATCTTGGTGCGTCCGCCGCCCACCGCCACCGCCATCGAGCCCGAGCGGTCGAGGGCCACGGCCATGGCCAGCGCCATCTTGCGGTGCTCCTGGCGCAGCTCCATCGACACCGGCAGCACCTCCTCGAGCGGCGAGCGGGAGTAGCCGCCCGGGCCGAAGGAGTGCTCGCCGCCGGTCATCATCAGGCCGCCGCCGGCGCCGCGCACCCAGGCGGCGAGGCTTTCGAGCGCCGCCTCGCCGAGATCGCCGGCCGGCACGTTCTCGAGCACGACGGCCGAGTAGCCCGCCAGCTCGGCCAGCGTCAACGCCGCCTCTCCGGGCGCCGCGGCGCGGGCGTCGAGGCCGCCGCGGCGCAGCAGCTCGGCGGTGCCGGTGGCAGCGCCGCTGACCACCAGCACCGGCCGCGGCCCGCGCACCTCCAGCAGGAAGCGCGCCACGTCGTTCTCCGGCACCGGGTCGCCGGCCGCCGGGTCGCCGGCCGCCGGGTCGCCGGCCGCCGCCGGAGCGACGGTCACGCCGCGCACGGTCACGCTGTACTGCTCGACGCCCGCGGCGCCGGCCCGGTCGCGGAAGGTGAAGCGGCTGCGCCCGGCCGCCACTTGCCGGCGCCCCGCGGCCACCAGCCGGCCGCCGCGGCGCAGCTCGACCTCGACCTCCTGGCGCGCCGGCGAGCGCACCCAGGCCGAGACCAGGAAGCCCTCGCCGGGCGACGCCTGGTGCGGCGCCTCGAGACGCTCGACGGCGAGGTCGGCGGTGGCCGCGCGCTCGAGCAGCCGGTAGTCGATCGCGGCGCCGCGCAGCGCGGCGCGGGCCGCGGCGCCCTCCGGGTCGCGCCCGGTCCAGCGGCCGTCGCTGACCACCAGCAGGCGCCCCGCGTCCCCCGCCGGCAAGAGCCCAAGAGCCAGGTCGAGGGCGGCCGCGAGGTCGCTTGCCTCCCGCCCCACGTCGGCGGTGAAGCCGTGAAAGCCCTCGCCGGCGCTTTCGGCCGCGGCGCGTGCGCCGAAAGCCGCGACGGCCAGGCGGTCGTGGACGCCGCGCGCGGACGCCAGCCGGCGCAGGACCTCGTCCTCCACTTCGGCGCTCTCGGCAGGCATCGAGGCGCTGCGGTCGGCGACCACCACCAGGGTGCCGCCGCGGCGCGGCAACAGCACCGCCGGCCGCGCCAGAGCCAGAGCCAGCACGCCGAAGAGGGCGGCGCGCAGCAGCCGCCGCAAGCGCGTCGCCGGCGGCCAGCGCGCCAGAGCGAAGGCGAGCGGGATGGCGATCGCCAGCCAGGCCGGCTCGAGCAGCGTCACGGCGTCCTCCGGCGGCCGTCCGCGACGTAGAGGTGCGCCAGCATCAGGGCGGCGGCCGCGAGCACGAAGACCCAGCCCACCGGGCGCTCGGCCCAGCGCTCGCCGCCCGGCTCCTCCCAGCCGCCCCAACGGCCGCTCGCCGCCTGCCGCAGGTCTGACTCGGCGGCCGCCAGGGCGTTGACGGCGAAACGCTCGACGCCTGCGCCGTGCGCCACCTCGTGGACGCCCACCGCGCCGGCGCGCATCTCTACGCGCCCGGGGGCGAGGGCCGGCAACGCCACCTCGACGCCGCCGGGCGGACGCCAGCGCAGCTCGTCGTCGCCGGGCGCCAGCGCCACCGTCACGGTCTCGCCCAGGCGCACGTTGTGCCGCCGCAGGCCCGGCGCCGAGGCCGCGCGCCACTCGAGGAGGTTCCACCACAGGATCGGCCAGTTGGGCGTCCGCTGCAGGTTCGACAGCGCGGCGTGGAAGCGCAGGGTCACGTGGTGGGCGCCGTCGCGCCGGGCGCCGCTGCGCTCGCGGTCGACCACGAGCGGGACGTCGCCGGCGCTGACCACGGCGGCGGCCGCGTTCTCGGGCCACGGCGGCGCGGCCCAGATCACCCCGGACAGCGACAGGCCCTCGGCGAGCGGGTGGCCGAGGTCGAGGACGAAGGGCCCGAGGTAGGGCACCGACCCCGCGCCGCCGAGGACGCTCACGGTCCAGACGGCGTCGCCGGCGGCTTCGGGCCGGTCGTGTACCACGAGCTCGGCGTCGTCCGTCACCGTGCGAACGCGTCCGGTCGCCGCCAGGGTCGCGCCTACCAGGTCGCGCAAGGTCCCGTCCCGCAGCCCATTGGCGACGCGCACCGGGCGCGCCGTCTCGGGCAGCAGGACGACGCGGTCGTCGATCGCCAGCTCGTCGCCGGCGAGCTCGAGCTCGACGGCGGCGCCGGCGGGGACCGGGAGGCGGACCGTGGCGGTCGACGACGCCGCCAGCCGAAGGGGCCTGTCCGTCGCGCTCGCGCCCTCGTAGCGTACGCCGAGCGTCGTCTCGGCGGCTTCGTCTGAGAAATTGGCGATCTCGAGCAGACAGTGGTCGCCCTCGTCGCGGCCGCCGGCGTCGGCGCCGCCGCGAACGGCGTGGACGACGGCGAGGTTGCCCCGCGCGCGCCCGAACGCCCGCCAGGCGAGACCTTCGACCTCGGCCGCCGCGCGCGGCGCGCGGTCGCTGACCACCAGGACCCGGGCACGCTCGCCGGCGAGCTCGAGCGCCAGCGCCACCGCCCCTTCCAGATCCGCGGACGGCGCCGCCGCGCCCCAGCCGTGGAGCGCCGCCGCCACCTCGGCCGTCTCCAGGTCCGCGCTCAGCAATTGCGGCCGCTCGCCCGCCAGCACCAGGGTCACCGCCGAATGCCGGCCGGAGCCCAGCTCCTCGAGCAGGGCCGCCGCCGCGGCGGCGCGGGGCGAGGCGGCGCCGCCGGCGCGCATCGAATAGGAGTCGTCGAGCACTGCCACCAGGGGACGCCGCGAGTCCGGCGTCAGCAGGTGGGGGCCGGCCGCTGCCGTCACCAGCAGCAGGATGGCGGCGAGCTCGAGCCAGAACGGCAGCGGCGCCGCAAAGCGCTCGGGGCGGCGCCCGGCGTCGCGGCGCGGCGGCTCGCCCCGCCACAGCAGGAGGCTCGACACCCGGCGCCGCCGCGAACGCTGGCGCAGGAAGTAGAGCGCCGCCAGCGCCGGCGCCGCCAGCAGGCCGAGCACCGCCAGGGGCCACGCGAAGATCATCGCGGCTCCAGCACCTGCAGCTCCACCAGCTCGGCGAGCTCCTCGGGCGGCCAGCCGTCGACGAGGCGCTCCGCCGTTACCGTGGCCATCACCGCGCCGATCTCGCGGCAGGCCTCGCGCCAGGCGCGCTGGTGCTCGGCGAGGGCCGCGGCGTAACGCTCCACGGCGGCGGCGTCCACGAGCAGGTCGTGGGTCTCGCCGCTCTCGGCGTCGACGAGGGTGACGAAGCCGTGGGGCGCCGGCGCCGCGTCGTCCGCCGACAACACCTGGACCACCACCACCGCAGCCGCTCCCCGCGCCAGCCGGGCGAGGATCGAGCGGGGCTCCTCGTCCCACAGCAGGTCGGAGAGCAGCACCCGCACGCCCCGCCGCCGCCAGGGCGGCGGCGAGCGGGCCAGCGCGCTCGCGAAGGCGGCGCGGGGGGCGGCGCGGAAATCGAAGGAGAGGCCGTCCCAGGTCCGCGGCCGGGCGTTGGCCGGCCCCAGCGCCCGGCAGGGCGCGGCGAGCAGCCAGGCCGACTGCGAGAAGCCGGCGCGCGCCGCCGCCGCGGCCAGGAGCGCGGCGAGGCCCGCCGCCGCCGCCGCCTTGACGCTCGGTGCCGGACCCGCCGCCGCGTCCGCCGTCACCGGCTCGTCCGAGGCCATCGAGCGCGAGCCGTCCACCAGCAGGTCGACGTGCGGATCGACCTCCTCGCGGAAGAGCTTCACGACCAGCCGGTCGCTGCGCCCGTAGGCCGACCAGTCGAGGTGACGCGGGTCGTCGCCGGGATGGTAGTCGCGGTATTCCTGGAACTCGAGCGAGGAGCCGGCGCGGCGTCCCAGGCGCACGCCGCCGAGCCCCGCGGTGAGCGTCCGCGGCACGGTCAGCAGGTAGCGCTGCGCGGCGCGCTCGCCGGCGGCGAGGGCTTCGGCGTAGGTCGAGCTCATGGCGTCGGGCGGCGGCGCGGTATACTCGCGCCGGAGGTGCCGGCTCGCAGCCGGAGTCTGGAAGTCGAATCCACGGAGACCGATGTCATGACCACGTCAGAGTTTATCCGGCTGGCGCTCGCCGTCGTCCTCATCCTCGGTTTCGCCGCCTGGCGGCTGGGCATCAGGAGTTTCATCAAGGAGCGACGGGAGAAGCAGCGCAAGCAGGCAGCCCTGGCCCAGAGGAAGACCCAGGCCCACCAGGCCAACTCGCGGGCGCAGCAGGAGCAGGAGGCGCGCGCGCGCCGCACGTCGCAGATCCTGAAGCTCGACCTTCAGGGTCTGGCACAGAAATCGGTGAGCGCCGGGGGCCTCGACATCTGGTATCTCGAAGGGGGGATCACCGGCCGCGGCCCTACGGCGCTCCTCCTGCACGGCTTCGCCTCGCGCAAGGAAGACTGGAACGGCTTCGCCGCTCCCCTCCTCCAGGCGGGCCTGCACGTGATCGCTCCCGACCTGCCGGGCTTCGGCCAGAACGCCAAGGCGCCCGATCTCGGCTACGAGGTCACGAGCCAGGCCAAGCGCGTCCGCGCCTTCGCCGCCGCGCTCCAGCTCCGGCGCTTCCACCTCGTCGGCAGCTCGCTCGGCGGCTCGATCGCCGCGGCCCTGACCTACGGGGCTCCCGACCTGGTGGCGAGCCTGACCCTGATCGAGCCGTTCGGCGTGCGGGTACCCTACGAGAGCCAGCTCGACCAGTACCTGCAGCGCGGCGTCAACCCGCTCACCATCTCGACGCCGGAAGCCTACGACAACCTGCTCGGCTTTCTCTTCGAAACGCCGCCGGCGATGTCCGAGGCCGTCAAGCGGCACCGCGCCGAGGAGACGGCCGCCCACCGCGATTTCTACCTGAAGATGTGGCCGCAGATCCGGGGCGGCGAGCGCGCCCATCTCCTCGATCTCCTGCTGCCCGAGATCAAGGTGAAGACGCTGGCGATCCAGGGCGCGAAGAGCAAAGTCACGCACCCCGCTACGGGCAAGATCGTCGCCAACATGGTCCGCGGCGCGCAAGCGGTCGAGATCCCCGACTGCGGGCACCTGCCGGCGGTCGAGAAGCCCGAGGAGACCGCCAGGTGCTTCCTGAGGCTCGTCGCCGAAGAGGTGCCCGGCGCGAGGGCCGTGGGGACCTAGCCGGCCGCCCTCACTGGGCCCGGCCTGCCGGCCAGCGCACGAAGTACCCGTCGGCCCACACGATGTCCTGGTTGTAGTCCGTGCTGAGGAACGGCGCCACCGGAATATTGGTGTCGGTGCAGTACTCCAAGACGAGGCCCCGCCCCGGCGAGCAGACCAACAGGCTGTCGACGCGGTTGCCGCTGATCGCCCCCATGGCGAACCGGTAAGCCCCGCCCCAGGGATCGGTCGACGGCACGTCCTGGGCGTAGAAGAAAGTGTCGGTGGGCCGCAGATAGGAGTACAGATCGGGAAAGGCCACCTCGATGTAACCGTTCGTGTTGTAGAACTTGGCGGCGCCCGCCGAGGCCGCGCCGGCCTGATCGGTGAGCCACGCCATCCAGGCCGTGCCGATGCCCCGCACGTCGACCATGGCGCGCTTCTGCCTGGCCTTGTGCAGGGCGTCGAGCAAGTTGGGAATGAGCACCGAGGCCAGGAGCCCGATGATCGCCATCACCACCAGCAGCTCCACCAGGGTGAAGCCGCGCGCTACCAAACCGCGTGCTCGAATGCGGGTCCGCATCAGATGACTCCTTCTCGTCTGACCCGACACCGGGTCGATCCCTTGAGCTCGTCCGCCACCGTGGAGGTACGCCGGCTTGCCCGCCCTCGATCGACAAAATGGGGCAGCCGGGCCCGCCCGTCCTTGCCAATTAATGGCAGTCTCCCGTCAGGTGCCTGCGTCGTGCTTCACGGTGGCGAACCCTTCTCCGTCTTTCCCGCCGGCCCGGAAGGCGGCGCCTCCGGGCATTCGACCTCGTCATCTCAACGGGACGTTGGCCGTCCCTGACTGCTCACTCGGTCCTTCAGCGGATTGCAAGTTCAGTGCCACTGCCATCCATGTTCGAGCTGGCCCACGTTTCTACTAGCCCACGTTTCTAGAACCTGACGCGCGTGGAGACGCCGAACGTCCGGGGCTGGTTGGTGAGGTAGCCCACGCGCGCCAGGGTCCCACGCTCCTGGTCGAGCGCCAGGAAGGCGATCTCGTCGGTCAGGTTCTTGACGAAGAGGGCCACGTCCCACCGGTCCTTGAGGAAGACGAGACGCAGGTTGACGACGTCGTAGGCCGGCAGCTCCGGATCGAAGGTGAAGGTGTCGGCGGTCAGCGGGCCGCCGATGACGCCGGGAAACGCCAGCAGGTTGACGGTGCCGAACCCGGCCGCCTGGTCGCCGATCTGGGTGAAGCGCGAGCCCACGTGCTGGTAGGTCGCGGTCACGTAACCGGCCCAGCCCTGCTGCATCTCCCAGCGATAGACGGCCGCCGCCGAGAGCTGGAATTCGGGCACGGTCGGCAGGCGGTTGCCCGCCTCGATGCCCGAGACCACGGTCACGTTGCCGGCGGCGTCGGTGGAGGTCAGGGTGGATTTCAGCTCGGAATCGGTGTAGCTGGCCGAGACGGCGAAGTCGAAGGCGTCGGAGAGGGGTACCGCCAGCTCCAGCTCGAGGCCTTTGCTCTCGGCCTCCGGCACGTTGAACACCACGCGCGAGGAGCACGAGCCCGCGGTCACGGTCGCCTGCAGGTCGGTGATGTCCATGAAGAACGCCGCGACGTTGAAGGCGCCGCGGCCGCCCATGAACGAGGACTTCGAGCCCACCTCGTAGTTCCACGCCACCTCGTCGTCCCAGTTGTCCCGTCCGCCGAAGGTCACCAGGTCCTGGGGCGTGCACAGCGGGATGTTGAGCGGATCGTTGATGCCGCCCAGACGAAAGCCCTTGGAGACCTGGGCGTTGAGCCGCGTGTTGTCGCGCACCGCGTAGCTGGCGATCAGCCGCGGCGCGAAGCCGTCGGCATCGGTGGAGCCCGGCATCGTCCCCGGCGCCGCGAAGATGCCGTCGAAGGTCTGGACGCGGTCCTCCTGGAAGTCGTACCAGCGCAGGCCGCCGGTCAGGTCGAAGCGGTCGCTGACCGCGTAGGTGAGCTCGCCGAAGACGGCGAGCTGGTCGAAGTCGTAGGCGAGGTCGGAGAAGAAGAGCACGTCCTTGGCCGCTCCGAAGCTCCCGGAGGTGGGAATGCCGGTGGCGTCCTCGAAGCCGGCGACCAGCAGGCTCTGGCCGTAGTCGCGGTCGGTGGTGCTGTAGAAGACCCCGGCCACCCAGGTCGCCGCGGCGGCGGCGCCGGAGAGCCGCAGCTCCTGGGTCAGCGTCTGGGCCGTGGTGGCGTCGTCGAGCGGCCCGTCGATCGTGTACACGGGCTCGGGCAGCGCGATGGTGCCGCCGGTGATGCTGGCGGTCAGGGCGGTGGCGTCGCGCACCACCAGCACGTCGCGGTCGCTGTAGGAGGTGATCGAGGTCAGGGCGAGGCCGCCGAGGTCGTACTCCACGGTCAGGTCGGCGAGCAGGAAGTCGTCGGTGAACGGCTCTTCGAACTGCGTGAACTGCTCGCGCTCGCCGAGGTCCACCGCCGGCCGCGTGGTGGTGAACGGATTGCCCAGGATGTTGTAGTCGTCGATGCGGTTCCAGCCGTCCATGCTCACTTCCTGATAGAGGATGCGCGGCGTGACCGTCAGCTTGTCGTTCGGCGTCATCCGCACCGCCCACCGCAGGCCGATCCGGTCGCCGCCGTTGACGTCCCCGTTGACGCCGAGACCGGGCTGCACCGCGTCCATGTAGCCGCCGAAGCTGCTGTAATAGGCGACGACGCGCATGGCGGCGGTGTCGCCGAGCGGCACGTTGCCGGCGACTTTGGCCTCGCCGCCGAAGTCGCCGTCGCCGATGAAGCTGGCGGTGAACTCGCCGAACGACTCGGAGACGCCGATCTCCGGCTGGTTGGTGATGTAGCGCACCGTGCCGGACAGCGAGCCGGAGCCGAAGAGGGTGCCTTGCGGGCCGCGCAGGACCTCGACGCGCGAGACGTCGAAGAGGTCGACGTCGGGGGTGAACAGGGAGAGTGAGATGACCGATTCGTCCAGGTAGATGCCCACCTGCTCCTTGACGCCGGGCTGGTCGCGCACGATCTGGCCGGCCGAGACGCCGCGCATGGCGACCTGGCTCTGGCCCGGGCCGAGGTTCTGCACGGTGAAGCCGGCGACGTTGGCCGACACGTCCTCGAGGGTCTCGGCGCCGCGGTCGCGCAGGACCTCCTCGGTGGGCGCCACTACGGAGAAGGGCACGTCCTGCAGCGACTCCTCGCGCTTGCGGGCGGTCACCGTGACCTCCTCGGCGAAGGTCCGCCCCTCAGGGGCCGCCGCGGGGGTCTCCTCGGCGGCCGCGGTTTCCTCGGCCTCCTGCGCAAGCGCCGGTAGCCCCAAGACGGCCATTGACACGATCAAGCCAACCAACGCAATTCCTGTCGCGAGACTCTTCATTTCGCCATCTCCTGTCGGTAGATTGACCTGATTGTCCTTCTACCCGACGGATTCGTCAATGGCGACCCTCAAGGGTCCGCGTCCGGCGCCGCTCGCCGAGGTCCAGCCGGCGGACGACCGGTCCTTCAAAGCACGTCCAGGAAATCCTGGAGATCGACACCGGCATCCCGCAGCGCACCCTTCAGGGTGAAGCGGTCGATCTGCTGGTGAGAAGGAAAGACGATGGGCCTCCCGTCAGGATGCCTCATCTTGACATGACTCCCCCTACGATGGACTTCGACAAAGCCCAGGCGCTCAAGCGCCCGAAGCACCTCGTGTCCCGAGAGGAGAGGAAGCCTCACAGCGTGAGCTGGACGATCTCCTGGCGGCTGTCTTCCGCCAAGAGGCCCGGATCGGGTTCGAGGTAGAGGTCAATGGCCTCGCGAATGTTGTCGAGTGCCTCTTCGCGCGTCCTACCCTGAGACCAGCAGCTCTTGAGCGCCGGACAGCGGGCCACGAAGTAACCGTCCTCGCCTTCGGTTACGACTACCTTGATCGTCATGACAGCCTCCTAGAGCCATCCTAGCATCACGTCTCGGAGATTGCACAATCTGCTGAAGGCTGGAGACTACTCGGTAGCGTCCGCCAGCTCGACGACGGTGCCGCCCCAGGCGCCGCTCTCCAGGTGCTCGACCACCACCGCGACGCCCCGCGCGGCCGCCGCCGGCACGCCGGCCGCCGGCACGCCGGCCGCCGGCAGCTCGCCGGCGCTGACGCCGGTGCGGAAGCTCCAGCGGCGGCCCGCGGCGTCCTCCCGGGCCTCCGGGCGCAGGTGCTTGACGGTGCCGACCGACTCCGGATCGCCGAAGCCCAGCGTCGCGCGCAGCTTCGGGACCTCCCCCTCGCCGACGGGAGCGACGGCGTCGGGCATCGCGACCTCGACCTCCAGCACCTGCGCCCCCGACGCCGGCACCAGCCGCGCCTTGACCTCGAGCGCGCCTTCGTACTGGTCGTCGGCGAGCCAGCGGCGCAGCCGCGCCGTGGCCACCTCGTCCGGCGTGCCGTTGCGCGCCCAGGCCGGCGCCGCCAGCTCGCAGCCGCGCCGCAGACAGCGCACCGTCACGGCCTGGATCGTGCCCTCGGGGACGTCCGCGAGCTGGAACGACACCCGCACCCGGTACGGCAGAGCCGCGAGCACCTGATCCAGCGTCTCGGCGCCGCGCACCAGCTTGCCCGTAGTGTCGGCGGCCAGGCGGTCGACGGGCGGCAGCGGATCGGTGAGCTCGGCCAGCGGGCCCACCGTCACCTCGGGGCTGTCGGGAGCCAGCTCCAGCGCCCGCTTGTAGGCTTCCCGCGCCTCGCGGCGGCGTCCTTGCCCGTCCAGCACCTCGCCGAGCTTGGCCAGGGTCAGGGCGCGGCGGTCCTCCCAATTGGGGTTCTCCGCGAAGTGTACGATGGCCATCCGCAACGCCTGCTCCGCCTCCACCAGCTCCCCGCGCGCCGCCAGCTCGGTGCCGAACTCGAGGTAGCTCTCGGCCTTGTCGCGGTCCTGGTTGCTCTCACGCTTCAGATTGAGGAAGTTGAGCAGCACCGGCGTTACCGTGTCATGGGGATTGAGCGGATCGATCGGCGTTTCCTTGAGCTCGCCTCTGGGCTTGCCGACCTGCCACTTGCCGATGCGGAGGCCGGTGGTCGGCGGCGTGTCCGGCGGCGGCACCAGCGGGAAGACGATCCAGCCGTAAGCGGCGAGCGACCGCGCCGCGACGTCGACGTCGGCGGCGAGATCGGCGCCGGGGACGTCGTCGCCGCCGGCGGGCAGCGGCTTGCCGTGGCGCGCCAGCGCCGGCCGGTAGAAGCTCTGCGGGTCGAGGTCGAAGCCGGCGTTGGCCAGGAACACGACGCGGCGGGGGCCCTCGACCGCGGCGCCGGCCAGCCAGGTCACGAGCCCATCGAGCTGGCGCCGCACCAGGCGCGCCTCCTCCGCGATGGCGAAGGCCGCGAGCTCCGCCGGATCGATCTCCGAGTCGCCCTTGGCGAGCTCGGCGAGGAACTCGTCGCGCAGCTTGAGCAGCTCGTGGTCGTCGCCCTCCGGGAAGAGCGCGATCTCCGCCAGCACCGAGCCCAGGAGCTCGGCGTCGCGGGTCGGCTCGAGGACCGTCCGCGGCTCGGGATCGGCCACCACCACCTCGACGCGGCCGAGATCGGTGAGCCGCCCGATCGCGGCCACCAGCTCGCCGGCGGCCCAGCCGGCCTCGTAGGGGCTCGTCAGGCTGCGGTCGAAGTAGAGCACGAAGTTCCACGGTGCGTGGTCGGCCGTGTGCTGGGCCGGACCGAAGGCGCTGACGCTGATCACCGGCCGCGGCTCGCCGGCGGCCGCGACCTCGAAGTCCTCGGGCGCCAGGTGGGCGGGCAAGGCCCCGATCGGGTCCCGGTCGCCGCCGCGGGAGATCACCTGCACCATCAGGTCGATGGCGGTGATCTTCTGCTCGTCGCGGAACGGCGGGCTGTCGGGACCCTGCGCGGCGATGCCGCCGGCGAGGAGAATGAGCGTGACGGTCGGAACGGACACGCAGGACTTTCGGAGTTGGCTCTTCATATGTCTGAAGATTAACGCAATCGGCGTGCCAACGGTGGCGCGCCCACGCGCGCCCAGGTGCCCCGATTCGTCAAACAATCCGGCCTGTGGCAGAATAGAAGGAGCGAATGGAGACAGCCGATGCCGTCGGACCGAGAAGGAGCTGTCGACGTTTTCGTCTCCTATGCCCACGAAGACGAAGACCTGTGCGACGAGCTCCGCAAGCACCTGGCCATCCTGGAGCGTGAAGGCGAGATTCGCTCCTGGCACGATCGCGCCATCTTGCCCGGTGAGAGGTGGGGCAACGCGATCGATCACCGCCTGAACGCGGCCGACGTCATCCTCCTCCTGGTCAGCCCGGACTTCATGGCGTCGAAGTACTGTTTCGACGTCGAGCTGCCGCGGGCGCTGGAGCGCCAAAAGGCCGGCAGCGCCCGCGTCGTGCCGATCATCCTGCGCCCCGCGGACTGGAGCCGGGCGCCCTTCTCCGAGCTCCAGCTCCTGCCCAAGGACGGCCGGCCGGTGACCTCCTGGAGCGACCGCGACGAAGCCTTCCTGAACGTCCAACAGGGGCTGCGCGCGGTCATCTGGAGCGAGCAACGGCGGCGCCGCGAGCAGCTCCGGGGCGCGCGGGCGCGGCCGTCGCCGGAGCGGCCCAAGGCATCGTCCGGCGAGGCGAAGGTCTCCGCGAGCAAGGACGCCGTCGCGCCCTCTCCATGGCGCCGGCGTTCCTGGGCCTGGGGGCTCGGCGGGCTCGCCGCTATCGTCCTACTGATCGCGGCCTTCGGCGGGTTGAGCGGCGGCGCCGAGCCCGGCCACGGCTTCATCGCGATCCGAGAGTCGTATGCCAACGTCCATCGGGCCGGGCGCGACCCGATCGGCGGCGACGAGCTGAGGATGAATGGTAACGTCAGCGTCTTCGAGGTCCGTGACAAGTCTTCGAAGCGAATCGGCCGTTGGCGCCGGGGCACGCGGGTCCGCGTCGTCCGCAGCATCGTCGGCAAGGCCGAGGGAGGCCGGTGGTTGGAATGTCGCAAGATCGAATAAGGGACGGCGCACGGCGGATCGTGCTGCGCATCGTCAGCGGCGCGCGCGGCAACCAGGTGGAAGAGGTGCCGATCCACGGCGCCGGCGAGCTGGTCTTCGGCCGCGACCCCGACGTGGCCGTGAAGCTCGATTCAGAGCTCGACAACCTGGTGAGCCGCCGCCACGCCCGTATCTCATGGCCGAGCGCCGACACCGTGGAGTTCACCCTCACCGACCTCGGCAGCTCGAACGGCACCCTGCACAACGGCACGCGGATCTCCGGCGCCGAGCGGCTGCGCCCGGGCGACACCCTGCAGCTCGGCGTCGGCGGCCCGAAGATCGTCTTCGACCTCGATCCGCGTCCCGAGCTGCCGCCGGCGACCCGTCTGGCCTCCGCCGCGCCGACCCGCTATCCGCCGGCGGTGACCGGCGCCGCCGATTCCGTCGCCGTCGTGGCGTCGGTGCCGATCGGCCGCGCCACGGTCGAGCGGATGGTCGCGGGCTCGCAGCGGCACTCTCGGCGCTGGCTCCAGCTCCTGGGGCTGGCGGTCGCGGTGCTGGCGGTGGCGGGCGCCGCCGTCTTCTACACGAGCCGCCGCGAGATCGCCGCCACCAGCGCCGGGGGACCGGTGAGCCCGGCCGAGATCGCCGACCGCTACACCTTCTCGACCGTCTACATCGAGGCCGCCTGGACCCTCGTCCACACCTACACCGGCGAGGAGGTCTACCACCGCCGGATGCGGGAGCCCGACGGCTCCGGAGAACGGCTGCCGGCTTACGTCCTGCTCCCCGACGGCAGCATCGAGCCGTGGCTGTGGCCCGGCAGCGAAGGCGGCACCAACCTGAAGATCCTCGCCAACGTCGCGGGCTCCGGCTTCATCGTCAAGGAGGACGGCTTCATCCTCACCAACCGGCACGTGGCGGCCGGTTGGCGCAGCGCCTACGACCTTCCCCTGCCTGGCCGCCTCTTCCGCTACGACCCGGACCGCGAGCCCGTGCAACTACCTCTGCTCAAGCAGAAAGACCGCGGCCGGCTCCCCCGTTACTGGGTGCCGACGCAGGCCTTGTTCCTCGGCAAGAAGCAGATCACCGGCAAGCTCGTGGACGGCCGCCACATCTACCTCGACGCGACCTTTCCCAAGAACACGCTGCGGATCCCCGCGCGCCTGGTGCGGATCTCCGACGAGCACGACGTGGCGCTGATCAAGATCGATCTTCCCAACCAGGAGGTAACGCCCGTCGAGCTCGACGACAACTACGACCAGATCAGGGTCGGACAACAGGTGAGCGTGCTCGGCTATCCGGCCATCTCGCCGGCCGTAGAAGTGATGGTCGAATCGCAGGACGCCTTGAACCGCGCCAGCCAATGGCGCCAGATGCCGGAGCCCTCGCTCAACGTCGGCGTCGTGGGGCGGGTCATCCGCAAGCGGGTGACGGCGGCGGGCGAGCCTTTCAGCTACTGGAGCGACGTCGGCGACGCCTATCAGCTCACCGTCGACACCGCCGGCCCCGGCAACAGCGGCGGCCCGGTGTTCGACGACAGGGGGCGGGTGATCGGCATCTTTACCTACCGGGCGTCGCGCGACGACGTCACCGTGACCTTCGCGGTGCCGATCCGCTACGGCGACGCGCTGATGAAGATCACGCAGGTGGTCGACTGAGCGGGCTCCGCCTGTTTCGAGCAGCCCTATGACGAGCAAGATCATCGGTGACTTCGAGATCGTCCGCGAGCTCGGCCGCGGCGGCATGGGCACCGTCTTCGAGGCCCGCGACCTCATGCTCGGCCGCCGCGTCGCGATCAAGATGGTCCATCCCGAGCTGGCGCGGGACCCGACGCTCGGCGAGCGCTTCCACAAGGAAGCCCAGGCCCTCGCAAGGCTCCACCATCCCAACGTCACTTCCGTCCACAGTCTGTTCCGCCACGACCAGCAACTCTACCTGGTCATGGAATTCATCGAAGGCGAGCCCCTCGACGCGCGCCTGCGCCGCCTCCACGCCCTGCCGTGGCGCGAGGCCGTGGACCTCGCCTGCGGCGCCCTCGCCGGGCTCGGACACGCCCACGAGCGCGGCATCATCCACCGCGACGTCAAGCCGGCGAACCTGCTGCTGGTCTCCCCCCTCGATCCCCCCAGGGGGACGCCGCTGGTCTCCCCCCTCGATCCCCCCAGGGGGACGCTGCCCGCCGCCGGCGGCATCAAGATCATGGACTTCGGCATCGCCCACATCCTCGGGCAGGAACGGCTCACCCAGCTCGGCACCGTGGTCGGCACCCTCGCCTACATGTCGCCGGAGCAGGTCGGCGGCGCCGACGTCGACGCGCGCACCGACCTCTACTCCCTCGGCATCGTGCTCTACGAGATGGTGACCGGCCGGGTGCCCTTCCGCGCCGACAGCGACTTCGCGCTCATGCGGGCGCAGCTCGAGCAGGCCCCCGAGCCGCCGCGCGCGTTGGCGCCCTCGCTCCCCCTGTGGCTCGAAGCGGCCATCGTCCGCGCCCTCGCCAAGGACCCCGCGGAGCGCTTCGCCACCGCCGCCGAGATGGCCTCCGAGCTGCGCCAGATCGCCGCCCGGACCGCGGCGGCCGAAACCGCGCCCACCCGCGTCCTCGCCGCGCCGACCCCCACCGTGATCGCCCCGCCGCCCGCCGTCCCCGCGCTGCCGTCCGCCGGCACCGCGGTGCCACGGCCACCTACGCCGCCGCCGATCGCGGCCGCCGCGCCGCTGACCGGGGCGGCGACGCCCCGGCGCTGGCCGCTCATTCCGCTGGCGACCGCCGCGCTGCTCGCCGTCGCCGCCGTCGTCGTCGGCCTGGCTCTGCTGCAAGGCGACACGGACGACGAGGGCGCGCCGGCCGTCGTCACGCAAGCGGTCTCGGCGCAGGCGCCGCCGCCGCGCCGAGCGGAGCCGCCCCTGACCTTGCAGACGACGCCGCCGACTCGGCCGCCGGTGAGCGTGCCTCCCCCACCGCCGCCGCCGGTGGCGGCCAAACGCGTGTCACCGCCTCCACCGCCTCCGCCCCCACCGCCGCCCGAGGTCGCGCCGCCCGTCGAGCCGCCGCCTCCTTCTCCGCCGCCGGAGCCCGCGCCTCCCCCGCCCGAGCCCGCCGCGGCGCTCGATCCTGACGAGCTGCTCCTCGAGGTCGCCGCGATCGCCGACCGCCTCCCGCCCGTCAGCGAACAGCTCCTGGAACATTACGAGGAGTACCGGGACGTGATCGAGGACGAGGACGAAGCGCTCGTCAAGCCCGAGGACGAGACCCTCGCCGAACGGCTCGAGGTCTTCCTCGAAGCCACCGAGCTGCTGCGGCGGTCGGCCAACGTGGTCGCCGAGCGCGAGGGCATGGCGCGCCGGCGCGGCCTCAAGCGCTTCGCCACCCGGGTGCGCTCGAAGCTCGGCTCGGCCGACCGCGACACCGTGTGGACGCGGGTCGGCCAGGTCCTGCAGGAGGGCGGGCGCATCCGCGA
>DASWIG010000335.1:0-23963 GCA_036397835.1 Thermoanaerobaculia bacterium | reverse complement strand
CCTCCCGGAGGACGGTCGCCCCGTCGGCCCAGGGAAACGGCGCGAGGAGATCGGTCGCCGGATCGCGCACCAGCTCGCACATCGCGTCGAGGTCGGAACGGAACGACTCGACGGTGCGATCCCAGGCGTCGTCGTCGGGCGACGCCTCGGTCTCCGGCCAGTAGTCGTCGGGCCAGTCCGGGGAGACGTGGTCGGCGTTGCGGCTGAACTCGAGGATGTCCCACTGCGCGATGCGCAGGTGCTCGAGGAGCTGCCAGGCCGTGTGCGCCGTCCCCTCGGGACGCACGCCCTGCAGCTCGGGATCGAGTCCACGGATCGTGGCGTCGAAGTCCGCGTGGGCGTTGCGGGCTTTCAGCAAGTTGAGGACGTGCTCGCGTAGGGCGTCGTTCATTCCTGACGGAGAAGTTCGTTTTTCACTTCGCCCCATGTGAATCCTCCCGTAGGGTCGAGTAAGTATTGCTCCCAGCGTCGGTCCAGCTCCCGGCGCTCAGCCTCTGCCGCGATTCTTCGTCCCGAAGGGACGACCGCGTATAGCCCCGCGTTTCAACCCGGTGTCGCATTGCTCGTTGTAGGGCAGGCTGCGCCTGCCGATTCGCGATCGATCGCGAAGAATCGTCAGGCGGAGCCTGACCTACCGGGATCCGTCCTGTGCTCTGCCGCGCGGCTATCAGTGCGCTCGTTCGACGGCACAGCTTCGAGCGCAAGGCCAAGTGCGCTCCGCGGGCAGGACACAGGGAGGGCGCCCTTCGTCGTCCGTTTCTTGGACGCCTTCTTGCGCTTGACCTTGCCACCCAACGGACCCTGCTCATTCGACCTCCCGCGTCAACCACTCCCGCCGGTACTCCCGGTGCGCCGGCGTTTCCGGGTAGGTGAACGGGTAACCGGTCATCGCCCGGAACGGCAACGGCTCCAGCCGGTGGCCCTCGTAGGTGTTGCGGTCGGCGTCCTTGTCCCAGCCGTGGCTCTCGAGGAAGAGGGTGCGCACGAAGCCCGGCGACGGCGGCGGCAGGTCGCGGGCGTCGAACTCGAGGGCGATCTCGTCGCCCGGAGCCAGGATCGCCGAGAAGTCGTCCGCCTCCGCGAGCAGCTTCGCGGCGTCGCCGTAGCGCGTGTACCGCCCCGGGAACGGCAGCCACGGCGAGTCGAGGCGCACGCGCTCGTAGTCGAAGACGTGGGGGGCGTTCGGCGCCCGGCGCTCCATCGCCGAGAAACCCCGGTACCGGAGGACGGCGCTCGACGGCGTCAGCCGCGCCACCACCCGCGCGTCGCCGTCGGCGGGCGTCGTCGTCCAGGCGATGCGGTCCCAGTGCAGCCACAGCGACGTGACCAGCCGCAGCTTGCGCGCTCCGGGCGGCAAGGGCGGCGTGTCGATCACCATCGTCTTGGTCTTGCCCGCCGGGTGGCCGACGCTCTCGATCAGCGTCTCCCAGCCTTCGGCCGTCTCCACCTCGAGGCGCGGCGGCAGGTAGGGCAGGTCGTCGCGCTGCGCCACCGCCAGGTTGAGGCTGGCGTCCGCCGGGAAGATCCAGCCGTCGAGGTGCAGGCGCACCGGGCCGCCCGGGGCCTCGCCGAGGTCGAAGGTGAAGGTCCACGGCACCGACGCCACGCCCTGGTAGCGGCTCTCCGTATAGCCGTCGGCATAGACGTCGTCGCGCAAGCGCACCTCGCGGGTCACCTCGCGCCCGCGGCCGTCCCAGGCGGCGGCCACCGGCCGCAAACCGCGGCTCGCCAGGACTCGCTCCGGCAGGGCCTCGCCCGGAACCACCCGCAAATTCGACGCCACCTCGCTCGACGGCGGATGGTCGACGACCCACAGACGCACGTGGTCGAAGAAAGCGGCCTCCCAGAGCTCCTCGGTGAGGCGCAGACGGTAGACGCCGCCGTCGGCGGCCAGGCCGTCGACGCGCACCAGCTCCGAGGGATCGGCGGACGCGTACGCTCCGGGCGCCACCGGCAGCCCGAGCGGCGCCGCCCACAACAGGTCGGTCACGAACGCGAAGCGCTCGCCGTCCCAGGCGTAAAGAAACGGGCAGCTCCCCTTGAGGAGCTGTTCCTCGACGATGCGCTGGTCTCCCGCCACCGCCAGGCGGTTCTGCGGCACGCCGTTGGTCCACACCACGCGCAGGATCTCGGCCCTCTCCTGGGAGCCGAGACCGAAGTGGACGACGTCGCCCGCCGCTTCGCGGAACTGGTAGGCCTGCCCGTTGCGCACCTCGACGACCGCGCCGGCGCCGAAGACGTTGTTCTTCGAGTTGCCCTTGTCGAGGCCGCGCAGGCGCACCGCCAGCCAGTGGTGACGGTTGCCGCCCTCGTTCTCCAGCCAGTGCAGCCCGGCGCCGCCGGCCACGGCGAGGTCGAGGTCGCCGTCGGCGTCGAGGTCGGCGGCGAGGACGGCGGCGGCCGTCTTCGGCACGTCCGCGAGCTCGGCGGCCTTGAAGCCGCCGGCGGCCTGTTGAAGCAGGACGATGACGCCGCCCGGACCCGCGGCGGCGAGGTCGAGGCGGCCGTCGTTGTCGGCGTCGAAGGCGACGACCGAGGTCAGCTCCGGGGACGCCGGAAGCCCTGCCGGCGTCCACGGCTCGAATTTCCCGCCGCGGTTGCGCCAGGCGGCGAGGCCGCGGCCGGCGCCGACGAGGTCGGGCAGGCCGTCGTTGTCGAGGTCGGCGCTCGCCACCGCGGCGACGGCCCAGGGCGCGGGGATCACGCCGAGGTCGGTGAATTCTCCCTGGCGCAGGTTGTCGAGGCGGGTCAGGCCCTTGGCGTGGGCGACGACCAGGTCGAGGTCGCCGTCGCGGTCGAGGTCGCTGGCGGCGACGGCGCGGGCGTCCTGGAGGGCGAGGCGCGGCAGGGAGCGCTCGCCGAGGCGCTCCAGCGGTCCCTGGAGGGCGTTGCGCCAGAGGTCGACGGCGCCCGCGGCGCGGCCGGCCAGCGCGAGGTCGAGGTCGCCTTCGACGTCGAAGTCGATCACCGCCGCGGCGGCGGCGCCGGCGGTGGCCAGGCCGAGCTGGTCGGGCGCCGGCGCGAAGGAGCCGTCGCCCTTGCCGAGCCAGACGGCGGCGCCGGCGGCGCCGAAGGCGAGGAGGTCGAGGTGGCCGTCGTTGTCGAGGTCGGCGGCGAGGAGCTCGTCGAGCCCGGGCGCCGCCTGCTCGGCCGTCACCTTCCAGCCGCCGGACGCCAGCCGCACCTCGAGGGTTCCGTCGGCGCGGACGCGGGCGAGGTCGGGCTTGAGGTCGCCGTCAAAATCGGCCGCCGCCAGGGCGCGTCCGGCGGCCGGGCGCTCGTCGAGGCGGGCGCCGGAGAAGCTCACCGCCCGGGGCTCGCCGAAGGCCGTCGGCGGCGGCTGGTCTTCGAAGCGCGCGTAGGGGATGCCCTGGATGCCGGTCTTGAGCTCGCGCAGGCTTTCGCGGAACATCGGCGTGACCTTGAGCACGTTCTCGAAGCGCAGCACGGGGCCGCGGGCCTGCGCCAGGTCGTCCTGCTTCAGGGCCTCGCTCGCCATCTCGAGCGCGCGCTCGGCCATCTCCGGCGCTTGCCACAGCAGCTCGCCCAGGCGACCCACGGCGCGGGTGGCGGCGGCGCGGTCGCCGCGGGCCACGGCGCGGTGGGCGAGCTGGAGGAGGACGACGACGTTCTCCGGCCGCAGCTCCGCCAGCCGCTCGAGCGAGCGCCGGGCCACGGCGTCGGCCTTCTCGCCCTCGAGGCTCGACGCGAGCTGGTACGCGGCGTAGAGGATCTCGAGGTCGCGGGGCGCCGCGGCGGCGGCCCGCTCGAGCACGTCGAGGGCGCCGGCGAGGTCGCCGGTCCACTGCAGGACATCGGCGCGGACGGCGAGCAGGCCGGGATCGTCGCGCCGCTCCTCGGGAACCACGTCGAGCACGCGCAGCGCGGGCTCGTACTTCTGCTGCCGCAGCAGGGCGATCGCCAGGTTGGCGTAGCCCAGCGCCTCGCCGGGCACCAGCCTCACGACCTCGCGGTAGGGCGCCTCGGCGTTCTCGGGCTTCTCGTTCTCGAGCTCGGCGTAGCCGAGCTGATGGAGCTCGAGAGCGCGCGGCGGCACTTCCGCGAACAGGGGGGGCGTCAGGATGAGGGTCAGAGCGGCAAGCGTCCTTCGCATGGACGGCATTGTATCCGGCTCGCGGCTCTTGGAAGGGGAGCATGGTAACGTAGGCCCATGAGCCAGACCCTGCCGATGGAGTCGACCGCGCCCGCCGTCGACGACGGGGCCATCGAACACGAACGCCTTGCAGCACGATCATCCGAGCTGGCGCCGCCGTCTTGACGCGGAGACTCCGTCCGCTCCCGTTCGCCGGATCGAGCCCGGCGACGCGTCGGTGCCGTGTCTCACCGTGCTCGCCCACCCGGACGGCGCCTGGGTGGGCGCCCGCGCCGTGCTGCGCGAGCTCGCGGCGGGACGGGAGGCGACGCTCTCGCGTCTCGAGCCGGACTTCCTGGTGCCGGGCGAGGACGGCGCGCGGCCCCTCGCCGATCCCTTCGTGAGCCGCCGGCCCTGGCGCCTCGCGCCCCTCGGTGACGGCGGCGTGCGCCTGCTGGGCGGCGGGGCGAAGAGCGCGCTCACCGTCGCCGGCGAGCCGGTCGCCGGCCGGCGCGACCTCGACCGTGCCGACGTCGAGCGCGGCGTCGCGCTGGTCCTCGCCGGCCGCGTGGCGCTGCTGCTCCACGTCACGTCGGCGGCGCCGTTGCCCGCGCTGCCGGATTACGGGCTGGTGGGCGAGAGCCTGGCGATGGTGCGCCTGCGCCAGGAGATCCGGCAGGTCGCCGACTTCGACGTCCCCGTGCTGCTGCGCGGCGAGACCGGCACCGGCAAGGAGCTGGTGGCCAGGGCCCTGCACGACGCCAGCCGGCGGCGGGGCGGGCCCTTCCTGGCCATCAACATGGCGGCGGTGCCGCCGTCGCTGGCCGCGGCGGAGCTCTTCGGCGCCGCCCGCGGCGCCTTCACCGGTGCCGAGCGCCGGCAGGTCGGGTTCTTCCAGCGTGCCGACGCCGGCACCCTCTTCCTCGACGAGATCGGCGAGACGCCCGCCGACGTGCAGCCCCTGCTGCTGCGCGCCCTCGAGACGCGGCAGATCCAGCCGCTGGGCGGCGAGCCCCAGGAGGTCGACGTGCGGCTGATCGCCGCCACCGACGCCGACCTCGAGGAACGGATCGAGGCCGGCGGCTTCCGCGCGCCGTTGCTCTACCGGCTGAACGGCTACGAGATCGTGCTGCCGCCGCTGCGCCGGCGCCGCGACGACCTCGGGCGCCTGCTCTTCCATTTCCTGCGCCAGGAGCTGCGCGCCGCCGGCGCCGAGCACCGCCTGGCGCCGCCGCCCCCCGGCGGCGAGCCGTGGATGCCGGCCGCGGCGGTGGCGCGGCTCGCCGCCTACGACTGGCCGGGCAACGTGCGCGAGCTGCGCAACGCGGCGCGGCAGATCGTCGTCGGCTACCGCGCGGCGAATCGGGCCGGCCTCGGACCGCAGCTCGAACGCCTGCTCGGATCCCCGGCGCCGGAGACGCAAGGGCCGCCCCCTCGTCCACGCTCGCGCAAGCCCGCCGAGGTCGGCGAAGAGGAGATGATCGCCGCCCTGCGCGAGCACCGCTGGCAGGTCAAGGCGGCGGCCCGGCGCCTCGGCATCTCGCGCGCCTCGCTCTATCTGCTCATGGAGCGTTCGCCGCGGATCCGCAAGGCCGCGGACCTCGGCCGCGGCGAGATCGAGGCCTGCCGCGAGCGCCACGGCGGCGACCTGGCGGCGGCGGCGGCGGAGCTCGAGGTCTCGGAGGACGGCCTGCGCCAGCGCCTGCGCGCCCTGGAAACGGAGTAGAGGCCCGTGGAGACGCCGGCGACGATCGGTCCGTACCGGCTCGAGGGCCGGCTGGGACGCGGCGGCATGGGCGAGGTCTACCGGGGCTATGACGAACGCCTGGATCGGCCCGTGGCGCTCAAGCGGCTCGCCCGCGCGGCCGGGGCGAGCGCCCACGCGCGCCGCCGGCTGCGCCGCGAAGCCCGGGCGGCGGCCCGCCTCAACCATCCGGCCGTCGTCCAGGTTTACGACGTCGTCTACGGCGAGGACGAGGATTGGATCGTCATGGAGCTGGTCGAAGGCCGCACCCTGGCGGCGCTCGCGGACGGCAAGGCCCTTCCCGTCGCCGACGCCCTGCGCTGGGCGCGGCAGGTGGCCGAGGGCCTCGCCACGGCGCACGCGCGCGGCATCGTCCACCGCGACCTCAAGGCCGAGAACGTGATGATCGACGACGGCGGCGCGGCCAAGATCCTCGACTTCGGCCTCGCCAAGCACGTGGTGGACGCCGGAGCTGTGGACGCCGGAGCCACGGCGACGACCGAAGACGGGATGGTCGTCGGCACGGTGCGCGCGCTGTCGCCCGAGCAGGCCATGGGTCGCTCGATCGACGCTCGCTCCGACCTCTTCGCCCTCGGGATCCTGCTCTATGAGACGGTGGCCGGCCGCTCGCCTTTCATCGGCGCCGGACCCGCCGACACGCTGCGGCGGATCTGCGCCTCCCAACAGACGCCGCTCCGCGAGATCGACGCCGCGCTGCCGGCGGCGCTCTCGGAGCTCGTGGATCAGCTCCTGGCGAAGGAGCCGGCGCTGCGGCCGAGGAGCGCCGCCGAGGTGGCGCGGCGGCTCGCCGCGCTGGAAGACGAAGAGGCCGTCGCGCCGGCTTCGTCCGTCTACCCGGGGACGACGCTCCTGCCGGCCTCGGGCAACGGCGCGGACGTCCGCCCGTGGCGCCGGCCGGCCACGGGACGGTGGCTGCTCGCGGCGGCCGCGGCCGTCGTAGCGGCGGTCGCCGCATGGCGGCTCCTGCCGTCCTCGCCGCTCCCGGTCGCCGCGGCGCCGGAGCCGCTCTACGTCGCCACGCTCCCGCCTCTGCTCGTCAACGGCGGCGACCTGCCCGGCATGGACCTGATGGCTGACGGCGTGCGCGTGGCTCTGCTGCGCGGCCTGGTCTCGCTCGAAGGCGTCGCGGCGCTGGCGCCGGAACGGGTCGACGCGGTGGACGGCCCGCCGCGCGCCGTGGCGCGGGCGGTCGCCGCAGACGAGGTCCTGAGCTCGCGGCTGAGCTGCCGGAGGGACGCCTGCACCCTGACGGTGAGCCGCCTGACGCCGGACGAGCGGGTCTCCCACACCGAGACGATCGAGGTCCCCACCGACGACTTCGCGCTCCTGGCGCGCGCCGTCTCGGCGCAGGTCCGCCGCGTCTACGGCGAGCATCCGTGGCGCTCGGGCGCGCCGGAGCCGGCCATGGCGAGCGCCGAGTACGAGACCTTCCTGCGGCTGCGCGGCGACTACCTCGCGCGGCGCCGCCCCCTGCCGGAGCTCCTCGAAGAGATCGAAAAGCTGAGCCCGCGGGTGCCCGAGATCCTGCTGCTGAAGGCCCGGGTCGCGCGCTACCGCTACGCCGAGACCCGCGACGGCGCCGACCTCGACCTCGCCCTCGCCGCGGTGGAGGCAGCGCGGCGCCTGGCGCCCGACGACCCCGAGGTGCTCGCCGAAGCGGTGCAGGTGGCGCGCGCCGGCGACGACGCCGAGCTCGCCACCACGGCTCTGGCGGCCCTGGAGACGCTGACCCCCGGCGACGCCGGGGTGGCGATCAGCCGCGCCTGGTGGCTCGAGCGTCGCGGCGAGGCGGACGCCGCGCTCGAGCTGGTGCGCCGGGCGGCGCGCCGCCGTCCCGCCTGGTACGCGCTGCTCGGCCTCGCCAACCTCGAGATCCAACATGGCGACGCGGCGGCGGCGCGGCGCGCCCTCAGCGAGCTGCTGGAGCGCGCGCCCGGCCAGTACACGGGCCTCTCGCTCCTCGCCCAGCTCGAGCTGACGAGCGGCGACCTCGGCCGCGCCGTCGAGCTCTACGCCGAGCTCGTCCGCCGCTCGCCGGGGCCGATCCAGCAGTCCAACCTGGGCCTCGCCTACCTCCTGTCGCGGCGCTACGAGGAAGCGGCGGCGAGCTTCGCCGCCGCCTACGAAGCGGCTCCGAACAATCCCCTCGTCGCTCTCAACTTGGCGGACGCCCGTCTGCTGACGGGGGAGCGCGCGGGCGCGGAGGCGCTTTACCGCCGCGTCCTCGAGCTGGATGACCGCAACCCGGAGAGCCACGACTGGCAGGACCTGGCGACCCGCGCGCAGGCCGAGGCCCGGCTCGGCCTGGGGCGCCAGGCCGTGGCCTCGATCCGCGACGCCTCGCGCCTGGCGCCCGACAGCCCGCACGCGGCCTATTGCGCGGCGCTGGTCTTCCTGCTCGTCGGCGAGGAGGCGTCGGCCGTCGTCGAGGCTGAGCGCGCCCTCGACCTCGGCCTCGAGCCGCGCTGGTTCGACCTCGAGTGGTTCGACGCCCTGCGGGAGGATCGGCTGCTCGCCGACCGGCTCACGGAGGCGGCTCGTTGATCAGGATCGGGTGAACGTCACGGTGACGTCGGACCGGGTGGCGCCGTTGGCCATCTTGCTCCTCCTTGGATATTCGGCCGCAATGACCGGATCGAGAGCATATCACTGCCGACGCCACGGAGAATCTCTGAATCGACGCGCCGCTGACACGGCTTTCCCCCGAGCGTTTGCGGTTGACGTGCACTCGACGCGCCGCGCGCTCTCCGGCCGCAGATCGACACGGCCCGCCCGTGTCCGGGAGCTCTTCAGTGCGCCGGAGCGGTGCGCCGCCGGGGCGCTCCTGGCGCGGATCCGCCGCGCTCCGCCTCGCCGCTGATCGGCGATGGCACGGGCTTTGCTCATCGCCTCGCCACGAAAGCCTGACGGAACCTGAACCTTTCAAAGGAGAAAGAACCATGTCTGACTACGGACAAGTCACTTCCGGTTGCTCCCCCGAGAAGAACCAGAATAACCGCTCGAGCTCGAACTTCAAGATCGACGCCCCCAAGGGAACGACCCAATTCCAGTGGACGGTCTCGAACGCCGACACCAGCCCTTCGGACATCTCCTTCGTGGTGTGGATCGACAAAAACCTCGGCCGCGACTCCCAGGCCTACGGCGGCCAGGCCATCTCGAACGGCTTCGTGGGCGAGGCGCTCGAGAACGGCAGCAAGTATTACATCGGCAATCCCTCGGGTTGCTCGAGCAAAGGCGACACCTTCCTGGTCACCGTCTCCGCGCCCCAGTAAACCTGACCTGCGCGCTCGGCCCCGGCGCCCGCGCCGGGGCCTGGGTGCCGGTCACCATGACTGGGCGGCAGCGCCGAGCCCGCGGATCGCCCGGATGCGCTCGACCGTCGGCGGGTGGCAATGGTTCAGGAAGACGTAGAAGGGGTGCGGCGTCAGGTTCGCCAGGTTGTCGGCCGACAGCTTTTTCAGGGCCGAGACCATGGCCTCGGGCTCGGCGGTTTCGGCGGCGAAACGGTCGGCTTCGAATTCGTCGCGGCGCATCAGCAGGTTCATGAGCATCTGCAAGAGGAGCTCGATCGGGGCGTAGAGCAGGCCGAAGATCACCAGGCCCGCGTAGACCGACGTCGTCTCCAGGTAGAAGGCCTCGAAGAGCCCTTCGTGAGTGAGGAAGATCGACAGCAGATAGAACATCAGGCCGCCGTGCGCGACGGCGATCGCGAGGTTCTTGACGATGTGCCTCTTCTTGTAGTGGCCGATCTCGTGCGCCAGCACGGCGACCAGCTCGCGCGCCGTGTGCTTGTCGAGCAGCGTGTCGTAGAGCGCGACCCGCCGGTGCTTGCCCAGGCCGGTGAAGAAGGCGTTGCCGCGGCTCGAGCGGCGCGAGCCGTCCATCACGAAGACGCCGTGGAGCGCGAAGCTCACCGACTCCGCGTACCGTGAGATCGCCTCGCGCAGCTCGCCCTCGGGCAACGGCTCGAAGCGGTTGAACAACGGCAGGACCCAGGCGGGAAAGACGAGCTGGATGAAGAGCACGAAGAGGCTGCTCGCGAGCCAGCAGTAGAGCCAGGCCGCCTCGCCCGCCTGCTCGAAGAAGAGCAGCACCAGGGCCAGGAGCGGCGCCCCGAGGACGAGGGCGAGCCCCAGGCCCTTCGCCAGGTCGAGCACGAAGACCCGCGGCGTCGTGCGGTTGAAGCCGAAGCGCTCCTCGATGACGAAGGTCGAGTAGACGCTGAAGGGCAGCGCCAGGATCCCCTTCGCCAGCACCAGGACGCCGACGTAGACGAGGCCGGTCAGAGTGCTCCCGAGCCCGAAGCCGCGCACCCAGGCGTCGAGCCACTGGAAGCCGCCGCCGAACCAGAAGGCCAGCAGCAAGCCGAGGTCGAAGGTCGAGGTCACGAAGCCGAAGCGGGTCTCGAGGCGCGTGTACTCCTGGGAGCGCGCGTAGACGTCGGCGTCGTAGACGTCGCGCAGCTCGTCCGGAGGCTCGCTTCTGAGCGCTTTCAGGTTGAAGAGGTTGGCGGCCACCGTCAGGGCGTATTCGAGGAGCAGCGCCGCCAGGATGATCTGGGCGTAGACGTTCATCGGGTTCGGGGGGTCCTTGAGCGCAATGGAAAACGACGAGCCCCGCGGGGCAAACGACGATGGATGGTACCAGGATCCGCCGCGTCGTGCGCCGGTTGCCGGCAGGGGTCCGCTCGCTTATCATGCGGGCGCCATGACGGTCCACGTCTTCGCCCACGAGGCCTGCCTCGGCCACGAGATGACGCCCGGTCACCCCGAGCGTCCGGCGCGGCTCACCGCCATCCGCGAGGAGCTCGCCGATCCCGGCGTCGCCGCCGGCCTCGTCTGGCACCAGGCGCCGGAAGCCTCCCGCGCCGAGCTCGAGCGGGTGCACCCGGCCTTCTACGTCGACCACATCCGCGACCTCTCCGCCGCCGGCGGCGGCGTGCTCGACCCGGACACCTCCACCAACTCGAGGAGTTGGGCCGCGGCGTTGCGGGCGGCCGGCGCCGGCGTCCGCGCCGTTGCCGCGGCCCTCGACGGCGAGGGCAACGCCTTCCTCGCCGTGCGTCCGCCGGGGCACCACGCCCTGGCGTCGCACGCGATGGGCTTCTGCCTCTTCAACAACGTCGTCGTGGCGGCCCGCGCGGCGCTCGCCCGCGACGACGTCGAGCGGGTGCTGATCGTCGACTGGGACGTCCACCACGGCAACGGCACTCAGGCCCTGGTCGAGCGCGATCCCGCGATCCGCTTCGTCTCCCTCCACCAGTGGCCGCTCTACCCGGGCACCGGACGCGCCGGCGAACGCGGCGTGGGCAACGTATGGAACGTCCCGCGACCCCCCGGCCTGGCGCCCGGCTCGTACGTGCGCGACCTCCTGGCGGCGGTCGGCGAAGCCACCAGCGGCTGGCGGCCGCAGTTGATCCTGATCTCGGCCGGCTTTGACGCCATGCGCGGCGACCCGCTCGCCGGCTTCACCCTCGAAGCCGGCCACTACCTGGAGCTCTCGCAGCGCCTGCGCGAATTCGGCGTGCCGCTGGTGGCGATGCTCGAGGGCGGCTACGACCTGGCCAACCTGCGGGCCGGCGTGCGGACGACGGTCGAGGCCTTCGGCTGACCCGAAGCTCCGGCCGCCGGGCTCAACGAGGACGACGCCGACCTGACCACCAACGCCGGGACCGGCGGCGAGGCCCTCGGGCCGCGGACGATCGTCGTGATAACTTGCGGGCGTGTACCGCCTCGCCCGGAACATGACGCTGCCGCTGCCGCTGCTGCTGGCGGCGCGCTACCTCAAGAGCACCCGGCGCGACGCCTTCGTCACCGTGCTGTCGTTGCTCGCCGTCCTCGGCATCGCGCTCGGCGTCACGGCGCTGATCCTGGTGCTCTCGCTGCTCGCCGGGCTCCAGGACTTCCTGCGCCGCGACGTGCTGGCGCGCACGCCGCACCTCGAGATCGCCTGGCCCGTCGACGTCGACCCCGAGGCCCTGGCGGCGCGTATTCGCGAAGTGCCAGGCGTGGTCGAGGCGCACCAGATCCTGCGCGGGCGCGGCTGGCTCCTGAGCGGCGAGCGCCCGCTCGACGTCGAGGTCGTGGGCTACGAAGGCGAGCTGCCGCGCTTCTTCCCGGGCCCCTCGGCGAGCGGGCGCGAGCCGGGCCTCTACGTGGACCAGCTCACGGCGGGCCGCTGGGGGCTCGAGGCGGGCGACCTCGTGGAGGTCGTGTCGCCGCGCCCGACCTTGACCCCTTTCGGCCCCCAGCCCCGCATCGTCGGGATGCGGCTGGCCGGCACCTTCGAGAGCGGCCGCACCGAGGGCGACGACCACCGCCTCGCCGTGCCCCTGGCCACGGCCCGGCGTCTCTTCGGCGACCGCCAGACGCGGCTCGAGGTGCGCGCCGAGAGCTTCGAGGCGGCCATCGAGCTGGCGCCGCGCCTGGCGCCGCTGCTGCCCCCGGGCACCGCCCTGAAGACGTGGCAGGAGCTCAACCGCGGCCTCTTCCTGGCGCTGCGCCTCGAGAAGGTCGTGATGTTCGTCGCCGTTTTCCTGATCGTGCTGGTGGCCACGCTGCCCATCGTCACGGTGCTGGGGCTCCTGATCTCCGCCAAGCGCGGCGAGATCGGCATGCTGCAGGCGATGGGGGCGCCGGCGAGCGACCTGCGCCGCGCCTTCCTGCTGCTCGGATGCGTGCTCGGCGCCAGCGGGCTCGCGCTCGGGGGCGCCGCGGGCGTCGCCCTCGCCTGGCTGCTGGACCGCTGGAAGCTCGTCCGGCCGCCGGGCGACGTCTACTTCATCGACCACCTCCCCTTCCTCCTCGAGCTCGAGGACCTGGCGGCGGTCGTCGCCGTGACCGTCGCCCTGGTCCTCGGGTCGGCGATCTACGCCGCGAAGCGGGCGGCGTCGACGCGGGCGGTCGAGGCGCTCAAGCTCTGAGGGAGCCATGGATCGGACAAGTCGGACGGGTCGGACAAGTCGGACGGGTCGGACGGCGCTCGTGACGTTCACCCTCGCCCTCGCCGGCTGCGCCCTCGGCCCCGATTACGAGCGCCCGTGGACGCCGGCGGCCGACGCCGAGGGCTACCTCCACGCCGCGGCCGAGGCGGCGACCCTCGACGCCGCCGCCGTCGACCCGTGGTGGCGGGGCTTCGGCGATCCGGCCATCGCCGGCCTCGTCGAGGCTGCCCTCGAAGCCAACACCGACCTCAAGGCGGCGGCGGCGCGGGTGCTCGAGGCCCGCGCCGGGTTGCGTCAGGCCGGGGCCCGCCTCGAGCCCGAGGTCGATTTCAGCGTCGGCGCCAACCGCCAGAAGAACTCCTTCGTGCTGCCCGGCGTCGGCCGCGTCTCGCCGATCGCCACCACCTACTCGGACGACCTCTCCGTCGCCTACCAGGCCGACCTCTTCGGCGGGCTGCGGCGCGGTCGCCAGGCGGCGTGGGCCGACCTGCTGGCGACCGAGGCGGCCCGCGACACGGTGGCCCACGCCGTGATCTCGGAAGTGGTACGCGCCCGCGTGCGGCTGTCGACCCTGGGCCGCGGCGCCGAGCTCGCCCGCGCCATCCGCGACAGTTGGGCCGCCACCCAGAAGTCGATCGACCGCCGCTACCGCAGCGGCGTGGCCTCGGCCCTCGAGCTGCGGCTGGCGCGCGAGAACCTGGCGTCGGCCGAGGCCTCGGTGGTGGGCCTCGAGCAGCAGCTCGCGCAGGCGCGGCTCGCTCTCGACGTGCTGCTCGGGCGCCGTCCTGGCGCCGGCGAGGCGCCGGCGGCGCAGCTAGCGCCGCTGCCGCAGCTCGCGCCGGTGCCGGTGGGGCTGCCGGCGGCCCTGCTCGAGCGGCGGCCCGACGTGCGCGCGGCGGAGCTGCGCCTGGCCGCCGCCACCGCCCGCATCGGCGTCGCCATCGCCGACCTCTTCCCGACCCTGACGCTCACCGGCGGCGCCGGCCGCAGCTCCGACGTGCTCGACGACCTGCTGGAGACCAACGCCCTCGTCTACCGCGCCGTCGCCGGCGTGGCGGCGGCGATCTTCGACGGCGGCCGCCGGCGCGCCGCGGTGGCGGCGGCGCGCGCCCGCGTTGACGAGGCCGCCGCGGGCTACGCCGGCGCCGTGCTCCAGGCCCTGCGCGAGGTCGAGGACGCCCTGGTGCGCGAGGCCGCGCTGCGCGAACAGCTCGTCTTCCTGGAAGAACGGGTGGAGGAGGCGCGGGCCGCCGACCGCATCGCCCGCGGACGCTTCGAGCGCGGCGTCGAGGAGCTCCTCGGCGTGCTCGAGACCGAGCGCCGCATGCGCGCCGCCGAGGAGGCGCTCGTCGACGCCCAGGCGAGCCTGTGGAACGCCCGCGTCGACCTCTACCTCGCCCTCGGCGGCGACTGGACGCCCGACGACGGCACCGGCGTCGCCGACAGCAGAGATTCAGAAATCGCGGTCTCAACGGAACGCCCACGGGAGGATTCCTGATGTCCCGTTCGACCTGGAAAGTCGTCTTGCCCATCGCCGTGCTGGTGGCCGCCGCCGGCGCCACCGCGGCGCTCATCTCGTCGCGCAAGGCCCCCGAGAGGATCGAGCGGCCCGTGCTCGGCCCGCTGGTCGAGGTCGTCGAGGTCGCCAGCGCCGACGTCCGCGTCGAGGTCGCCGGCCAGGGCGAGGTCAGCCCGCGCACGCGGGTGGACCTGGCGCCGCAGGTGACCGGCCGCGTGGTCGACGTCCACCCGGCGCTGGTGACCGGCGGCCGCTTCAAGGCGGGTGCCACGCTGCTCACCGTCGACCCGCGCGACTACGAGCTCGCGGTGGAGCGGGCGCGCGCCGCGGTGGCGGGCGCCGAGACCACCCTCGAGCGCGAGCGCGCCGAGGGCGAGGCGGCGCGCGCCGAATGGCGCGAAGTGCACGGCGCCGACCAGCCGCCGAGCCTGCTGGTGCGCTCGCCGCAGATCCGCGAGGCCGAGGCGCGGCTGGCCGCCGCCCGCGCCGACCTCGCCGCCGCCCAGCTCGGTCTCGAGCGCACCCGGCTGGCGCTGCCCTTCGCCGGCCTGGTGATCGAGGAGAGCGTCGACGTGGGCCAGCTCGTGACCAGCGGCCAGCGCGTGGCGACCGTCTACGGCACCGCCGCGGTCGAGATCCGCGTGCCCCTCGACGACCGCGAGCTGGCGTGGTTCGAGGTGCCCACCGACGCCCAGGTGAGCGCCGACTTCGCCGGCGAGACCGTCCGCTGGGAGGGCCGCGTCGAGCGCCTCGAGGGCCAGGTCGACCCGCGCTCGCGGATGGTCCGGATCGTCGTCGCCGTCGCCGACCCGTTCCGCGCGGGACGCCCGCCGCTGCTGCCCGGCACCTTCGTCGACGTGACGATCGCCGGCCGCGAGCTCGCCGGCGTGGCGGTGATCCCGCGCCACGCCCTGCGCGAGGGCGACCAGGTCTGGGTGGTGGAGGGCGGCGTGCTCGACGTGCGCGACGTCGAGGTGGTGCGCCGCGACCGGACGCGCGCCTACGTCGGCAGCGGCCTCGAGGCCGGGGAGCTCGTCGTCACCAGCTCGCTCGACGCGGTGACCGACGGCATGGCCGTGCGCACCGAAAGCGGGGCCGGCGATGTCTGAGTGGCGCCGCGGTCCGCTGGCCTGGTTCGCCGGCCACCACGTGGCCGCCAACCTGCTGATGATCTTCGTGCTGGTGGCCGGCGCCCTGTCGTTCGGCTCGATCGTCATCGAGATCTTTCCCGACGTCTCGCTCGACATGATCACCATCTCCGTGGTCCATCCCGGCGCCACGCCGGCGGAGACCGAGGAGGGCGTGGTGGTGCGGGTGGAGGAGGCGATCGCCGCCATCGACGGCATCAAGCGCATCACCGCCACCTCCGCCGAGGGCGCCGGCGCCGTGGTCGTCGAGATCGACGAGGACGCCGACAACCGCCGCGTGCTCGACGAGGTCAAGGCCGCCGTCGACCGCATCGACACTTTCCCCGAGGAGATCGAGCAGCCGGTGGTCTCCGAGGCGATCAGCCGCCGCCAGGTGGTCGACGTGGTGGTCTTCGGCGACGTCCCGCAGAAGACGTTGACGGCCCTGGCCGAGCGCGTGCGCGACGAGCTCACGTCCACCGCCGTGATCTCGCAGGCGGAAGTGCGGGGCGTGCCGCCCTACGAGATCTCGATCGAGGTCTCCGAGCGCGGCCTGCGGCGCCACGGCCTCTCCTTCGGCCAGGTCGCCGACGCCGTGCGCGGCGCCTCGCTCGACCTGCCGGGAGGCACGGTGAAGACCGCGGGCGGCGAGATCCTGCTGCGCACCAAGGGCCAGATGTACCGCGGCCCCGAGTTCGCCGACGTCGTGGTGCTCACCCGCGCCGACGGCACCCAGGTGCGCCTCGGCGACCTCGCCACGGTGATCGACGGCTTCGAGGACGCCGACGTGGCCGCGCGCTTCGACGGCCGGCCCGCCGCCCTGGTGCGGGTCTTCCGCACCGGCGAGGAGAGCGTGCTCGAGGTGGCGCGCACCGTACACGACTACGTCGCCGGCGTGGGCCCGGCGCTGCCGGCCGGGGTGGAGATCGCCACCTGGCAGGACCGCTCGGTGATCCTGCGCCAGCGCATCGCCCTGCTCCTCAAGAACGCCCGCATCGGCCTCGTGCTCGTCTTCCTCTGCCTGGCGCTCTTCCTCGACCTGCGCCTCGCCTTCTGGACCACCATGGGCATCCCGATCTCGTTCCTCGGCGGCCTGTGGCTGCTGCCCCACGCCGACGTGACCATCAACATGATCTCGCTCTTCGCCTTCATCGTCTCACTGGGCATCGTGGTCGACGACGCCATCGTGGTGGGCGAGAACGTCTACGCCAAGCTCCAGGAGGGGGTGAGCCCCCTGCGCGCCGCCGTCGAAGGCGTGCGCGAGATGGCGGTGCCGGTGACCTTCGCGGTCCTGACGTCGATCGTCGCCTTCCTGCCCATGGTCTTCGTCGAAGGCGTGATCGGCAAGGTCATGCGCAACATTCCGCTGGTGGTCATCGCGGTGCTCGCCATGTCGCTCGTCGAGAGCCTGCTGATCCTCCCCGCCCACCTCACCGGCAGCGGCGCGCCGCGGTGGCTGCGCTGGCTGGGGATCCTCTTCGGGCCGCTCCTGCGCCTGCTCGAGGCGGCGCGCACCCGCATGACCCGCGGCCTCGAGTGGGTGATCCGCGAGCCCTACCACCGCACCGTGGAATGGGTGCTCGAGTGGCGCTACCTCACGGTGTCGCTGGGCCTGGCGACGCTTTTCCTCGCGGCGGGCGTGGTCGGGGCGGGCCTGATCCGCTTCACCTTCATGCCGGTGGTCGACGCCGACAACATGACGGCGCTCTTGAAGATGCCCCAGGGCACCCCGGTCGAGGAGACCGAAGCGATCGCCGCGCGCATCGAGCGGGCGGCGCTCGCGCTCGGCCGCGAGCAGCAGGAGAAGCTCGGACTCGCCGAGCCGCTCGTCGTCCACCTCAGCACCACCCTGGGCGAGCAGCCGTCCACCGGCGGCAACGGGCCGATCAACGTCGGCGCCACCACGGGCGCCGGCGGCCACCTGGCCGAGGTCAACGTCGAGCTGCTGGCGGGCGAGAAGCGCGGCGTCTCCTCGGGCGAGCTGATGAGCCGCTGGCGCGCCGCCGTGAGCGAGGTGCCGGGCGCCACCTCGCTGACGTTCTCGGCGTCGCTGTTCTCGGCCGGCGACGCGGTGAGCGTGCAGCTCGCCCACCGCGACTTCAGCGCCCTGCTGCGCGCCGCCGACCGCCTGAAGGAGGTCCTCGCCGAGTACCCCGGCGTGACCGACATCGCCGACTCCTTCGAGCCCGGCAAGCGCGAGCTCAAGCTCGACCTCACCGACGAGGGCCGCACCCTGGGCCTCACCCTCCAGGACCTGGCGCGCCAGGTGCGACAGGGCTTCTACGGCGAGGAGGCGCAGCGCATCCAGCGCGGCCGCGACGAGATCAAGGTGATGATTCGCTATCCCGAGGCGGAGCGGCGCAGCCGCGGCGACGTGGAGGCCATGCGCATCCGCCTCGCCGACGGCACCGAGGTGCCGTTCGCGGCGGTGGCCACGGTCGAGGAGGGCCGGGGCTACGCCGTGATCAACCGCGTCGACCGGCGGCGGGTGGTCACCGTCACCGCCGACGTCGACGAGCAGGTCGCCAACGCCAACGAGATCAACCAGGCCCTGCGCGGCGAGATCCTGCCGGAGCTGATGGCCGGCTTCCCCGGGCTGAGCTTCGGCTTCGAGGGCGAGCAGCGCGAGCAGCAGGAGTCGCTGGGCAGCCTGGGGCGCAACTTCGTGATCGCGCTGGTGGCGATCTTCGCGCTGCTGGCGATCCCGTTCCGCAGCTACAGCCAGCCCTTGATCGTCATGTCGGCGATCCCTTTCGGCATCGTCGGCGCCGTCGGCGGCCATTTGCTGATGGGCCTGGACCTCTCGCTGCTGTCCTTCTTCGGCATCGTGGCATTGACCGGCGTGGTGGTCAACGATTCGCTGATCCTGGTGGACATGATCAACCGCGAGCGCCGCGAGGGCGTGACCCTGGACGTGGCCATCCGCGACTCCGGCAAGCGCCGCTTCCGTCCGATCCTTTTGACGACGCTGACGACGTTCTTCGGCCTGACGCCGATGATCCTCGAGACCAGCTTGCAGGCGCGCTTCCTGATCCCGATGGCGGTCAGCCTGGGCTTCGGCGTCCTCTTCGCCACCGCCGTCACCCTCATCCTGGTGCCGGTGATCTACCGCATCCTCGAGGACCTCCACTTCGCGTTCGACAGCGCCACGGTGGACGTGGAGGACGACGCTGCGCGCAAGCCGTCGGCGCAGCCGAGCCCGGCGTGAGCTGCGGCGGCACTAGGTCCACGATAGTGGACCGAAAACGTTATAAGGTCTATAATCACCGTGGACCTATGGCCGCCGCAACGAGATCCTCGAAACTCCCGCTCCCGGTCCTCCGGGCCCTCCGCAAGCTCGGCCAGGACATCCGGGACGCCCGCCGCCGGCGGCGCATCCCCGTGGCGGTCATGGCTGAACGCGCCTCGATCAGCCGCACGACCCTCAGCAAGGTCGAGAAGGGAGATCCGGGCGTCTCCTTTGGGCTCTATGCCACGGTCCTCTTCGTGCTCGGATTCGTCGAGCGCCTGGGCGACCTGGCCGATCCCGGGAGGGACGAGCTGGGCCTCGCGCTGGAAGAGGAGCGCCTGCCGCAACGCATCCGGCGCCCGAGCACACCGCGATCGGGTCCCCGCGGTGGAGCGCAGGACCGGTGACGGACACGCAAGTCCTGGTCCACGTAGACCTCGACGGAGTCCCGGTGCCGGTCGGCCGGCTCTGGGCGCGCGTGCGACGGGGAAGGGAGAGCGCCTCCTTCGAGTACGACCAGGGCTGGCTCACGCATCCGGACCGCTTCTCGCTCGAACCGGCGCTCACCCTCGGGCCCGGCCCCTTCCACACTGCGGCGGGCAGGTCGCTGTTCGGAGCCCTTGGCGACTCGGCGCCGGACCGCTGGGGGCGGGTTCTCATGCGCCGGGCGGAACGCCGCCGCGCCGGGCGCGCCGGCGAGAGTCCGCGCACCCTGCGCGAGATCGACTACCTGCTGCGCGTCGATGACGAGGCGCGCCAGGGAGCGCTGCGCCTCGCCGAAGTCGAGGGCGGGCCGTTTCTGGCGGCCGCGGAGGCCACCCGCATACCGCCCCTCCTCGAGCTCCCGCGCTTGTTCTCAGCCGCCGAGAACGTCATCGCCGATACCGACAGCGACGAGGATCTCCGCCTGCTCCTTGCCCCGGGCTCCTCGCTCGGCGGAGCCCGGCCCAAGGCCTCGATCCGCGATCGGGACGGACATCTCGCCCTCGCCAAGTTCCCCCACCGCGACGACGAGATCGACACGGTCCGCTGGGAGTCAACCGCCCTCGCGCTGGCACAGCGGGCCGGCCTCACCGTCCCCGCCTGGCGACTGGAGATGGTGGCCGATCGCGCGGTGCTCGTCCTCCGGCGCTTCGATCGCACGGCGTCTGGGCGGATCCCGTTCCTCTCGGCCATGAGCATGCTCGGAGCCGAGGATCATGCGACGCGCAGCTACCTCGAGCTCGTGGACGTGCTACGCCGGTATGGATCCGCTCCCAAGGAGGACATGCGGGCGCTGTGGCGGCGCATCGTCTTCAGCATCCTGATCTCCAACACCGACGATCATCTGCGCAACCACGCCTTTCTCCACGGCGGTCCCGACGGATGGCGCCTGGCTCCCGCCTACGACCTCAATCCGGTTCCGGTGGACGTCAAGCCTCGGGTGCTGACGACGGCCATCGACCTCGACGACACCAGGGCGTCGCTCGATCTGGCAAGAGGCGTCGCGGAGTACTTCGAGCTGAGCGACCGCGAGGCCCGCACGATCGCCGCCGAGGTCGGGCAGGCGGTGGCGGCCTGGCGCCAGGAAGCCGCGCGTCACGGACTGCCGGCGGCCGCGATCGACCGCATGGCGTCGGCCTTCGAGCACGAGGACCTGGCGATCGCCCGGCGTCTTCGGTAAGCGGCCGGGAGCAGCGGCCACTCGGTGAGCGAGGTCGAATGGTGGAGCAGAAGGGATTCGAACCCTCGACCCCCACGTTGCGAACGTGGTGCTCTCCCAGCTGAGCTACTGCCCCACCGAGGGGACGCCGATTGTAGCGGCGGGTCCGCGAAAAGGCAAGGAGCTTCAGCAGCCACCCCTCGTCCGCTCGATCGCCGCCAGCATCTCGCGGACGGTGGCGACCAGCTCGGCGCGCGGCGCCTCCCGCTGCCCCGGCCGCTCGTCGAGCCATTGCTCGCGGTCCGCCACCTTCTTGGCGCGCCGGCGGCCGACGTCCATGTCCTTCAGGGTGACCACCCCGCGCTCCTTCTCGTTCGAGCCGTAGAGCAGGGCCAGGGGCACGCCACAGGCGTCGGCGTAACGGAGCTGCTTGCCGATCCGCGTCTCGCCGCCCAGGTAGAGCTCGGTCGGGATCCCGGCGCGGCGCAGCTCCCAGGTCATCGCCAGGTAGTCGTCCATGAGCGCCGGGTCGAGGGCGGTGACCAGGACCTGGGCCGTCGACGCCCGCGCCGACAGACGGCCGAGGTGGTCGAGCACGGCGAGCAGACGGTCGACGCCGATCGAGGCGCCGGTGGCCGGGATCTTCTCGCCCAGGAAGCGCATCACCAGGTCGTCGTAACGGCCGCCGCCGAAGACCGAGCCGAACTGCGGCGCCTCGGTGAGCACGGCCTCGAAGACCGGACCCGTGTAGTAGGCCAGCCCGCGGGCGACGCTCAGGTCGAGGACGACCTTGTCGTCGCCGTAGCCCAGGGCCTCGAGGTGGGAGCTGATGCGGCGGACGACGTCGATCTCCGCCGCCGCCTCGGACAGTCCGGAGAAGAGCTCCCGCAGCTCGGCGACGACCTCGTCGCGGTCCTGTGACCGGATCGCCACGAAACGCTCGATGCGGTCGACCTGATCGCCGGCCAGACCGAGCCCCTTGATCGGGTCGCCGGACTCGTCGACGTAGCCCTCGGTCAGCTCGAGGCGCACCTTCTCGGGGCCGACCTTGTCGAGCTTGTCGAGCACCCGGAAGACGTCGGTGCCGCGCTCGTGGGGGACGCCGGCATAGGAGAGCAGGAGGTTCAGCAGGCGGCGGCTCGAGAAGCGGACCTGGTAGGCGTCGATCCCCAGGGCCGAGAGCGTGTCGCACATGCCGGCGACGATCTCGGTGTCGGCCACCTCGGACTCGACGCCGACCGAGTCGAGGTCGAACTGGGTGAACTCGCGGAAGCGTCCGCGGTCCGGCTTGTCGGCCCGCCACACGGACGCGACCTGGTAACGGCGGAAGGGGCGCGGCAGGTCGGGGTACTGCGCCACCAGGCGCGCCAGCGGCACGGTGAGGTCGAAGCGCAGGCCGAGCGCGTCGCCGCCGGCGTCGCCCGAGCGGTCGGGGTTGCTCACGGTGAAGATCGAGTGCTGCGCCTCCTCGCCGGCCTGGGAGCCGGTGAGCACGTCGACGTACTCGATCGCCGGCGTGGCCACCGGGACGAAGCCGTAGAGCTCGTAGACGCCGCGGATGCGCTCGAGCATCCACTCGCGCGCCAGGGAGGGCTGGGGCATGAGGTCGCGTAGACCGCGGAAGAGCCGTGGCTCGACTCGTTCAGACATCCGGTGGCTCCGCCTTTCAGGCGTGAGAAGGTGGAAGGTCTTCCCAGAGGTCCTCGACCGTGGCGACGGTGAAGGCGTTCTCGGCCCAGCGCTCGAGCTTGCGAGGGTCGTCGCAGTCGAGAATCCGTTGACGCGCCTCGGCGTCCATGGTGAGACCGCGGCTTTCGAGGACGGCGACGAGCAGTTGCGCGGATCGCCGATTCGCGGCCCGGAGTGCCTGTTCCGCGGCTTGCCGCGCCGCCGTCTCCTCCGCTGCGCGGCGTTCCGCGGCTTGCCGCGTCGTCGCCTCCTCCGCGGCCCGGCGTTCCGCTTGCAGCCGCCGCTCCTCCTCTTCGTCGGGCGTCGGAAGCCGTTCGCCCGTGGCCATATCCACCAGCACCAGCTCCTCGGATTCGTCCACGGAGAGCCACAGCCCCAGCGAACGCAGCCGAAAGCGGCCCTGGGCGTCCGCTCTCTGCTCCCGGTAGCGCCCCGCTGCGAGCGTGAAGTGACGTACCGCACGGTCGCCGCGCTGGCGGTACTTCGCCGGATAGAGCAGCACGTAGTCCTCCACGCCCGCCGCGGCGAAGAGCGGCTTGTTGTGGACCTCGTCCTTCTCCCGCTTTTTCTTCGACCGCGTCGTGACCACCTCGAAGACCGCCCGCACCCGGCAGCCCACTGCTGCCACGTCGAGGTTCTCGTCCACCGCATCCGGGTCGGCGATGCCTTGCGCCACCGTCACGTCGGGAGCCACCGCGCGCAGGTCCTTGCGCGCCCAGTGGACCATGAGGTCGCTGAACACCCCCCAATCTCCGCGACGCTCGAGATAGCGCTGCAGGCGCTCCACCAGGGGATCGAGGAGGCGCCGGTGCGGGTTGCCTTGGGGCACGTGGACGTCTTCCGAGGGGTTGAGGAGGATCTCCAGCGTCAGCGGGATTTCCTCGACCACCACATTGCCGTCGGCGTCGCACGAGGTGCGCAGGGCGATCTCGCCAGGATCGTCGGCGACGCTTGGGCGCCGCCGCGGCGAGGGGCCGGGCGACCGGGCCGGGTGTCGGTGGATCGTGGGCTCCATACGCTCAAGTGTAACAGAGCTCCCGTGGGTGGCGGGATTGTATCCGAGAAGCGGAAGAAGCCCGAGAACGCCCCGTCTCCTTCAGACCGCGGGAGGGGGACGCCAGCCCATCAGCCGGTACGGACGCTGGAACCGCCGCGGCACCGGTTCGGCCGTCAACGCCGGCGTCTCCAGCCCGAGACGTCGGGCGAGGCGGGCGAGGTCGCGGCGACGCCCCGAGGCGAGCGCCGCCGCCTGGCGTCGCGCCAGGATCATCAGACCGGCCGGGTCCCCGTTTGAGCCGTCGGGGAGCGGTCCGAGCATCGACAGGGCGAGGGGCAGCAGCCCGCGCAGGACGTCGCGCTCGTCGGAGCTGAAGGCGTCGACCCGGACCGCGAGGCCCACGGCGTGGACGAACACCGGCGCGAACGCGAGCTGCTGCGTCCAGTACGCCTCCGCCCGCGCCGACCCCGAGCGCACCTCGTCGAGCATCCGCTCGATCACCGGTCCCCAACGCGCCGGCCAGGTCAGGCCTTCCGTCAAAGGCGTTGCGGGCACCTTCACAGGTAGTCCTCGACGACGTAGCGGAGGTTGTCCTGGACGACGGGGTCGTCCTTGAGCCTCGCCGTCAGCCGCGAGAACGCCTCGGCGACGTCGTCCTTCGTCAACCGGAAGCGATCGACGAGGAAGCGGACGTCGTCGACGTCCTCGGCCTCGAGCCGCTTGAGCTTCCCGACGACGAGGTCCGCCGCCGGCGGCGTCCTGACGGTGAGACGGCTGCCGCGGAACACCGTGTTGTACCCACGCTCCGGGCTCGGGACCGGGAGGACCAGCGTCTCCTCCGGCACCACCTCGATGTAGTCGCGCTCGGTGAAGTCCTTGTCCGCGGGGTTGAACCCGATGCCGGCCTCCTCGCAAGCCCGGCGCAGGTCCGCTTCGACGAAGCGAGAGGTCGGGAGGAC
>DASWIG010000334.1:0-15047 GCA_036397835.1 Thermoanaerobaculia bacterium | reverse complement strand
GGCTACCGACCGCCGGTGCCGGCGCGGCTCGAATCCCTGGGCGTCAACCTCGTCGGCTACTTCCAGGCCGAGACCGGCATGGGCCAGGCGGCCCGCGCCCTGGCGGGCGCCTTCGACGCCGCCGGCATCCCCACCACCCTGCACGCCGTCGACCTCAACGTGCTGGCGCGGCAGGACGACGCCGCCGTCGGCCCGGTCGAGAGCGACTTCCGCTACGACGTCAACCTCTTCGTCGTCAACGCCGACCAGGTCGTGCCGGTCTACGAGCACCTCGGCGCCGAGGTCTTCGCCGGCCGCTTCAACGTCGGCTACTGGCTGTGGGAGCTCGAGACCTTCCCCGACGTCTGGCGCGGCGCTTTCGACCTCCTCCACGAGGTTTGGACGCCGTCGACCTTCTGCGTCGACGCGATCTCCAAGGTCTCGCCGTTGCCGGTGCGGCGCCTGCCCATCCCGGTCGAGGTCGACCTCCTACTCCCCTCTCCCCCTGGGAGAGGGGCCGGGGGTGAGGGTTCCCACCGCGCCCGCTTCGGCCTTCCCGCCGGCGCCTTCGTCTTCCTATTCACGTTCAACTTCCTGAGCTACAGCGAGCGCAAGAACCCGCTCGCCCTGGTGCGGGCCTTCAAGAAAGCCTTCAAGGACGACGAAGGAGCCCTGCTGGTGCTCAAGACGTCGCAGTCGGACTTCGCGCCGGCGGCGCGCGCGGCCCTCGAGCGCGAGATCGGCGACGCCCGCGTGCGTCTCGTCGACGAGTACTACGACCGCCGCGCGCTCTCCCAGCTCACGGCGGCCTGCGACGCTTACGTCTCGCTCCACCGCAGCGAGGGCTACGGCCTGACGCTGGCCGAGGCCATGCTCCTCGAAAAGCCGGTCGTCGCCACCGCCTACTCGGGCAACACCGACTTCTGCACCGTCAACAACGGCTACCCGGTGCGCTACCGCCTGGTCGAGGTCGGCGCCGGCGCCGGCCCTTACCCCGCCCACGGCGTCTGGGCCGAGCCCGACGTCGACCACGCGGCGGAGCTGATGCGGCGGGTCTACGAAGACCGAGAGGAGGCCCGCGTCCTGGCCCGTCGCGGGCGCGACGACGTGGCGCGTCAGCTCTCGAGGGAGGCGGTGGGCCGCGAGCTCGGGCGTCGATGGGGGGAGCTCGTGGGGGAAGTCAACCGCGGGGGGCCGCGTCTGCTGCGGTGAGCACGTTCCACCTCCGGACACCGTGATATCATGCTGACGTCATGGCGACTCGAGCTCAGATCACGCTCAGACCGGAGCTTCAACGACGGGCACGCGAGCGGGCCGCCCAGCTCGGGCTGTCGCTCGCGGAGTATGTCAGGCGGCTGGTAGTTCGGGACTTGGGCGAGCCGGAGCGTCGGGTCGACGCTTCGATGGTATTCAATCTCGGAAGCTCCGGCGGATCTGACGTCGCACGCGACAAGGACGCCATGATCGGGTCCGCCCTCGCCGCAGAACGGCGATTCTCCCTGTGACCCTCTTCGTCGACACTTCGGCGTGGTACGCCGCTGCGGACACCCACGATCGCAGCAATTCCCGCGCCCGCGAGATCCTCGGGAGTGGCGAGCGTCTGATAACCTCTGATCACGTCTTGGTCGAGACGTGGCTTCTGCTCCGACACCGCCTGCATCGGAAGGCTGCGGAGAGGTTCTGGGCTGGACTTCGTGTGGGCGTCGCGACCATCGAGCCGGTCCTGGAGATCGATCTTGACGTCGCTTGGGACATCGGTCTGGCATTCCCCGATCAGGACTTCTCATTGGTTGACCGAACCTGCTTCGCGGTCATGCTGAGGTTAGGACTGCGGCGAGTCGCAAGCTTCGACGACGACTTCACGATTTTTCGATTCGGACCTGACCGCAGTCAAGCGTTCGAGGCCCTACGTTGATGAAGGCTGAGCCGGCTACGGCGGCTGCTGCAGTTCCCTCCACGCTCAGCCGGCGCCGGCGCCGGCCCCCTACCCCGCCGACGGCCTCTGGGCCGAGCCCGACGTGGACCACGCGGCCGAGCTGATGCGCCGGCCCGCGTCCTGGCTCGTCGCGGACGCGACGAGGTGGCGCGTCAGCTCTCGCGGGAGGCGGTGGGCTGCGAACTCGGCGTCGATGGCGGGAGCTCGTGGGGGAACGCGTCGGGACCACTCCGTCGGTGATGACCCGCGTCTGGAAGCGACCCGGGCGAGGTCGTAGCGCAGCTTCGCGGCCTTGGCGAAGGTCGCCTCGGCCTCGCCCGGCCGATCGCCGGCGACGCGCCGCAAGCGGTCGGCGTCGAGCGGCGACAGGACGCCCGCCTGCTGCCCCCAGGTCACGAGGTCGGCGTAGCTGGCGACGCCCTGCTGGCGGTTCTTCGGCCCGGCACCGGCCGTGTTGACGAAGGCCACGCAGAGGGCTCCGGCGAGCTCGAGTTGGGGGCCGCGGGGCGGAGGCGTGCTCTTTGCCACGGGAACATCCTAGCAGGTCCAAGGTCCGTGACGACAGGGAATCAGGTCCAGTGGCTCCAGTACGAAGGCGTTCACTCACGCACCGAAAGAATCGCCTCGAGCTCGGCGATCGCCTCGAAGTCCTTCGGGCGTCCGGCTGCCCGCTTCACCTCGATGAGCCGCGGCAAATCCAGGACCCTGCAGCGGACGGAGAAGACATCGAGCAGGAGCGTATGGGGACGAAGGTCCTCGTACGAGCCGCCGCCGGTGACCTCCCCGAGCAGATCGATGGCGCCCAGAGTGGTGACGAGCGTGAAGTTCAGGCCGTGAGCGAGGGTCTCGGCATCCCAGAGGAACGGCAAACCCGGAGGCGCTCCTCGCGGGTAGGGCTCGTAGGGCGCCAACGCGGCGGCCAGCCGTTCGAGGTTTTCCCGCTCGCGGGAGTAGACGACGTCGATGTCCTGGGTAAGCCGGGCGGCTCCGTGCGCCGTGGCGGCGACGCCGCCGATCAGGATGAAGTCGACGTCATGGTCGACCAGGACTTGGAGGATCCTGCCGAATCGGGTCATGACGGCGTGGCGCGAGCCCTCTTGCCCGCTCTCCGCAGCTCCTCGGCGAACTCCAAGTGCTCCTCGAGCTTGACGAGCCGCTCCTCGACCGACAGCTTCAGGTTCTCCCGGATGAGAGTGCGGTCGACGTCTTTCTTGTAGTGCTCGATCACAGGGTCACGGGGGATGCCGAAGTCCTCAATGTCCACGGATGGCCTCCGACGGTCGTTGCGTCGACTCTATCAGCATCCTGAGAGACGCGGGCTGCATCCCGGGAGACGCTGGCGCCAGCCTGGGTAGCGCGCGAGTCGTGCTCATGTGGTAGAGAAGGAGTCGATGAAGGTCCCCAACGGCGTCGCCGACTTCTACAGCCTCCGCACTGAGCGAGGCACGAGCTATTACGGCCGAGAGTCAAGGTAAGGACTTCTCCGGCACGAAGACGACCTGGAACATCCACGGCCAGTACTTGCCGGTGATCCAGAACGTCTCCGAGACCGGGTCGTAGGCGATGCCGTTCAGCGCGTCGACGCCGCGGCGCTCCAGGGGGCTCAGGAGGCCCGAGGCGTCGATCACGGCGCGCACCTTGCCGGTTTCGGGATCGATCGCCACGATGCGGTCCTCGAGCCAGACGTTGGCGTAGAGCAAGCCATCCGCGTGCTCGAGCTCGTTCAAGTTGGCGAGCGGCAGGCCGTCGAGGGTGACCTCGCGGGTCTCGAGGACGTCGAAGGTCTCGGGATCGCGGAAGGTGAGGCGCGAGGTGCCGTCGCTCATCGCCAGGCGGCGGCCGTCCCAGGCGAGGCCCCAGCCCTCGCCCTGGTAGACGAACTGGTCCACCGGCGCCAGGCTCGCCGCGTCGTAGACCAGGGCGAGGCCGGTCTGCCAGGTGAGCTGGATCAGACGTCCGCTGGCGAGCGCCAGCCCTTCGCCGAAGAGCGACCGGTCGAGGTCGTATTGGGCGAGCACGGCGCCGGTCGCCGGCTCCACCCTGCGGACGCTCGACCAACCATGTTGGCCCGTCGACTCGTAGAGCAGCCCGTCGTGCCACACCAGGCCCTGGGTGAAGGCGCGGCGGTCATGGGGGTGCTCGGCGAGCACCTTGACCGACCATTGCTTCACCGCCTTCCAACGTTCGGCGGAGATCTGCGCCGACGCCTGAGCGGCGACCATGAAGGTGAGGACGGCGGGGACGGCGCGACGCATCCGTCTATTCTAAGCCAGCCGGTATCCGCAGCGCGGCCGGGGCAGGCGCGTCACGCCTCCTTTCGCCGCACCAGGAACCAGAAGTACCCGATCAAGGCCGCGAACGCCAGCGCCGCGAGCCCTTGCGCCGCGTCGCCGGCCCATTCGAACCCGATCCCCGCCGGCGCCGCGCCGGTCGCCGCGGCCAGACCGGCGATGCCGACGCCGAGGAGACCTTCGCCGCCGACCAGGCCGGAGCCGAAGAGCACGCCGCGCTCGCGGCGGTCGGTGCGCTCTTCCTCCGTCCTCGCGGTCTTCTCGGCGATCAGGCGCAGCAGACCGCCGAAGTACACCGGCACCATGGTGGCGACCGGCAGGTAGACGCCGACGGCGAACGGCAGACTGGGGATCCCCAGCAGCTCGATCAGCAGCGCCAGGCCCACGCCCACCGCCACCAGGCCCCAGGGCAGCGAGCTCTCGAGCACGCCCTCGATGACGATCTTCATCAGCGTCGCCTGGGGCGCGGGAATGTCCTCGGTGCCGAATCCCCACGCTCCGCCGATGAGGATGACGGTGCCGCAGACGAAGATCGCCGAGGTCAGGACGCCCACCAGCTCTCCGACCTGCTGGCGTCGCGGCGTCGCCCCGAGGAGGAAGCCCGTTTTCAGGTCCTGCGACGTGTCGCCGGCGATCGACGCCGCGATCGCCACCACGCAGCCCACGGTGATCGACGCCATCTTGCCGAGGTCGCCGGTCCACCCCATGAGGAGAAAGATCGACGACGTCACCAGCAGCGTGGCGATCGTCATGCCGCTGGTCGGGTTGGAGGTCACGCCCACCAGGCCGACGATGCGCGACGACACGGTGACGAAGAAGAAGGCGAAGATCACCACCAGCAGGGCCGCCACCACCCGCACCGGCGTCTGGTCGAGGCCGAAGGCGGTGGGCACGGCGGCGAGGGTCAGGGCGATCAAGGCGGCGCCGATGCCGACGACCTTGAGCGGCAGGTCCCATTCCGTCCGCGGCCCCGCGTCCGCGGCCTCGCCGCCAAGGCGCCGGCGGAGCTGGCGGCTGCCGACGCGGAAGCTCTCGAGCATCGTCGGCAGGCTGCGGATCAGCGTCAGGAAGCCGGCGGTGGCCACCGCGCCGGCGCCGATGTAGCGCACGTAGCGCGACCAGATCTCGCCGGGCGACATGTCGGCGATCAAACGCACCGTCTCCGGAAAGAGCGGCTCCACCCGTCCCTCACCGAAGAGCGCAATGAGCGGGATGATGACGACCGAAGAAAGCAGCCCACCGCCGACCATGATCGCCGCCGTGCGCGGCCCGAGGATGAAGCCGACGCCGAGGAGCGCGGCCGACATCTCGCTGGCCACCTCGCCCTTCCTGAACCCTGGCAGGGCGAAGTGGACCGAGTCCGGCAAGGCCTTGGCCCAGCCGAAGACGAGCTTCACGAGAGCGCCGACGCCGAGACCGAGGAAGACGTTCCTGGCGCGGCCGCCGCCGGTATCGGACGCCACCAGCACTTCGGCGCAGGCGGTGCCTTCGGGATACGGCAAATTGCCGTGCTCGCCGGCGATCAGGAACCGCCGCAGCGGGATCATGAAGAGCACGCCGAGAAGACCGCCGCAGAGCGCGAGGAGCGTCATCTGCACCAGGTCCCGGCCGAACTCCTCCCCCAGGATCCCCCACATGAAGAGAGCCGGCAGGGTGAAGATCACGCCGCTGGCCAGCGAGCTCGACGCCGAGCCCACCGTCTGCGACAGGTTGGCCTCGAGGATCGACGAGCGCACGCCGCCGACGGCGAGCGCGCGGAAGAGAGCCACGGTCAGCACCGCCACCGGGATAGAGGTCGAGATCGTCAAGCCCACGCGCAGCCCGAGATAGGCGTTGGCGGCGCCGAAGACGATGCCGAAGACGATGCCGGCGGCGATGGCCTTGGCGGTGAATTCGTCAGGGCTCGCGGCGGCCGGCACGTAGGGGTCGTACTCCTCGCCGGGCTTTAGCGGCTCGTAGGCCCGGTGACTGAGTCCCTGCTTGGGTCCCTGCTTGGTCGCGTCCGCCATGCGCTCGCCTCCTTCGGTCGGTGGTGGCGGTAGTGTAGTACAACTCAGGAACCGCCCGCGGGCGCCAGCGCGCGCTCGACACGCCCAAGGACGAAGTCCACGACGACCGCCAGGAGCGCCGCCGGGATCGCCCCCGAGAGGATGAGCCGGGCGTCGTTGAGCTGCAGCCCGGTGATGATCGGATCGCCGAGGCCGCCGGCGCCGATGAACGCCGCCAGCGTCGCCACGCCGATCGAGATCACCGCCGACGTGCGCACCCCGGCCATGATCGTGCGCATCGCCAGCGGCAGCTCGATGCGCCACAGGATCTGGCGGTCGTAGAGGCCCATGCCGCGGGCCGCCTCGACCGCGTCCGCGTCGACCTCGCGGATGCCGGCGTAGGTGTTGCGCAGGATCGGCAAAAGCGCGTAGAGGAAGAGCGCCGTCACCGCCGAGCGCGCTCCCAGGCCAAGCCCCGGCAGCGGGATCATGAACGCCAACAGCGCCAGGCTCGGGATCGTCTGGAGGACGCCCGCCGCCCCCAGCACCGGACCCGCCAACGCCTGGCGACGCGTCAACGCGATGCCCGCGGGCACGGCGACGAGGATCGCCAGGACGACCGCGACCGCCGTCAGCCACAGGTGACGCAGCGTCAGCGCCGCCGTCGCCGGCAGGCGGGCGACCATGAACGCGGCGAAGCCCGCGTCGCGCCGCGCCATGCCGCCGCGACGCGGCTCGTCGCCGGCGAGGAGCCCCTCCTCCTCCAGGAACGAACGGGCGGCCTCGGCGTAGGAGCGTCCTTCCTCCTCGACCGCGTAGTTGAGCCGCTGCATGCGCCGTGCCGGCAGCGTGTAGGCGAGCTCGCCGAGGACCTCGCGCAGCTCGGGATGACGCTCGAGCGCCGCCAGGCGGACGACCGGCGCGCAGTCGTAGGGCGGGAAGAAGCGGCGGTCGTCCTCGAGCAGGCGCACCGGGAAGCGCAACAGCATGCCGTCGGTCGTGTAGGCGTCGGTGAGGTCGACGCGGCCGCTGCGGATCGCCTGGTAGGCGAGGCCGTGCTCCATGCCGCGGTTGTCGGCGATCGCCAGCCCATAGGCGGCGGCGAGACCCTGGAAGCCGTCCTCGCGGTTCAGGAACTCGTGGCTCCAGCCCGCCCGCAGGCGGCCGCCGTGGGCCGCCAGGTCGGAGATCCGGGTCACGCCGAGCTCCGCGGCGGTCGTCTCGAGCATCGCCACGGCGTAGGAATTACTGAAGCCGAAGGGCTCGAGCCAGGTGACGCCGAAGCGCTTCTCGTACTCGCGCTTCACCAACAGGAAGGTGCGCAACGGATCGCGGGGCGTCTCTTCGCGCTTCAGCACGCTCGACCAGCCGGTCCCGGTGTACTCCGCGTAGAGGTCGATCTCGCCGGCCACCAGCGCCGCGTGCACCAGCATCGTGCCGCCGACGTTGGTGCGGCGCTCGACCGGGACCTCGGTCCGCGCCTCGATGAGCTGCGCCAGGACCTCGGCCAGCACCCGGCCCTCGGTGAAGGCCTTGCTGCCGACGACGACGGGCTCCTGCGCCGCCAGGGGCTCGCCGGCGAGCGGCACGGCGGCCAGCCAGGCCACGACCACTCCCCAGGCGGCGCTCTCACGCATGGGCGCTCCCCAGGTGACGGCCGACGAAGTCCGACACGAACGAGCTCGCCGGCCGCTCCCGGAAGTCCGCGGCGGTGCCCACCTGGACCAGGCGCCCGCCGTCCATCAGGGCGATGCGGTCGCCGAGCTCGAAGGCCTCGGCGAGGTCGTGGGTCACCAGCAGCACCGTCTTCCTGACCTTTTCCTCGAGCCGCAGGAACTCCTCGTGGAGCTGGGCGCGAGTGATGGGATCGAGGGCGCCGAAGGGCTCGTCCATCAGCACCACGCCCGGGTCGAGCGCCAGGGCGCGGGCGATGCCGACGCGCTGTTGCTGGCCGCCCGAGAGCTCGCGCGGCCGCCGCCGGGCGTACTCCGCCGGCGGCAGGCCCACGAGCTCGAGCAGCTCGGCCACGCGCCGCTCGACGCGCTCGCGGCGCCAGCCCTCGAGCTCGCACAGCAGCCCCACGTTGCGGGCCACGTCGAGGTGCGGGAAGAGCCCGCCGCGCTGGATCACGTAGCCCATGGCGCGCCGCAGCCGGATGACGTCGACGTCGCGCACGTCCCGGCCGCCCACCAGCACCCGTCCGGCCGACGGCTCGAGCAGACGGTTGACCATCTTCAGGACCGTGGTCTTGCCCGAGCCGCTGGTGCCGATCAGGCACACGGTCTCTCCTTCCGCGACCTCGAGGTCGACGCCGTCGACGGCGACGACCGGGTCGTCGCCGTCGAAGACCTTGCGCACGTGCTCGAAGCGGATCAAGGGCTCCTCGGCCCGCAGCCTACCACCGCCGGTCAAGATCGGTCACCGGTCCCCAGCTCGTGATCCTGCGGGCGCTCGAGCGCCGGAGCGAGATCTCCGGCAGTGAGCTCGCCGACGCCAGGAGCGAGAAGTAGTCGGACACGTCGGACATGTCAGACTTGTCGGACTGACTCTGACTCGTCGGACTCTGGGTCTCCGGCCGGCAGTAGAATGAACCATCATGAGCGAAACCGAACGGCCGGAGAGAGCCGGCCCGCTGTTGCCGCACGGCGGGTATCGCAGGCTGAGAAGCTACAAAGTGGCCGCCGCAGTCTACGACGCCACCGTGGTGTTCTGCCGCCGGTTCCTGGCCCACGACCGGCGCACGAGCGACCAGATGGTGCAGGCGGCACGCAGCGGCGTGCGCAACATCAGCGAAGGCAGCGGCGCCGCCGCAACGTCGCGCAAAGGTGAGATGAAGCTCACCAACGTGGGCCGCGCCAGCCTGGCCGACGAATTGCTGCGGGATTACGAGAGCTTCCTGATTCAGAACGGCCTGCGCATATGGCCGAAGGAATCGCGACAGGCCCGCGCCATGCGGGCGCGGCTCCGCGAGGATCACGTCACGGATCTTCCCGCTACGCCGGCGGGCACGGTACGCCTGACCGGGCTCGCCGGGCTCGCCGACTTCGTGGCGAAGGCCGAGCCCGAGATCGCCGCCAATGCCATGCTCTGCGCGGTACACCAGGCCGTCTACCTCCTGAACCGCCAGCTCCAAAGCCAGGGGCGCAGCTTCCTGGAAAGCGGCGGCTTTACCGAGAGCCTCTATCGTCGCCGGCAGCAGTCACGCGCCGCGGAACAAGCCGGGCCTGTCTGCCCGGCTTGCGGCAAGCCCATGCTCCGGCGCACCGCGCGGCAAGGGCCGCGGGCCGGAGAGCCATTCTGGGGCTGCACCGCCTATCCCGCCTGCAGGGGAACGCGGCCGGTGGAGTCACAGTCGGACCTGTCGGACCTGTCGGACTTGTCGGACTTGTCGGACTCCTGAGGACCCAGCCTGCGCGCGGCAGCCAATGCGGATAAGAAGGAAAAGGAACAAAGATCATGTTCGGACCACGCATCCATCTCTTCCGGCTCTTCGGTTTTCCGATCCGCCTCGACCTCAGTTGGTTCCTGGTGGCGGTGCTCGTCGCCTGGTCGCTGGCCGCCGGCTACTTCCCGCAGACCTACCCCGACCTGGGAAAGCCCGTCTACTGGACGATGGGGATCGTCGGCTCCCTCGGGCTCTTCGTCTCGGTGGTGCTCCACGAGCTGGCGCACGCGCTGGTGGCGCGGCGCTTCGGCCTCGAGATCAAGGGCATCACCCTCTTCATCTTCGGCGGCGTCGCCGAGATGGCCGACGAGCCGCCGAGCCCCCGCGCCGAGTTCATGGTGGCCATCGCCGGACCGCTCGCCAGCCTGGGGATCGCGCTCGGCTGCCTCGGGCTCAATCAGCTCGGACAGGAGGGGGCCTGGCCCCTGGCCGTGGAGGCGGTGATCGGCTATCTCGGCCTGGTCAACGCGCTGCTCGTGGCCTTCAACATCGTCCCCGCCTTTCCCCTCGACGGCGGACGCGTGTTGCGCTCGATCCTGTGGCACTGGAAGGACAACCTGCGCTGGGCCACCCGGGTGACGTCGGCGATCGGCTCCGCCTTCGGCGTCGGGCTCATCGTCCTCGGCGTGGTCGCCTTCATCCGCGGCGCCTACGTCTCCGGCATGTGGTGGTTCCTGATCGGGCTCTTCCTGCGCAACGCGGCGCAGATGTCCTACCAGCAGCTCCTGGTGCGCCGGGTGCTCGAAGGCGAGCTGGTGAGCCGCTTCATGGTGCGCGATCCGGTCACCGTGCCGCGGGCGATCTCGGTGCGCGAGCTGGTCGAGGACTACGTCTACCAGCACCACTTCAAGATGTTCCCGGTGGTCGACGGCGAACGCCTGTTGGGCTGCGTGACCACCCGCCGGATCAAGGAGCTCCCGCGCGAGGAATGGGAGAGCCAGAGCGTCGGCGCCATCGCCGAGCCCTGCCGCGACGAGAACACCGTGGGCCCCGGCGACGACGCCTTGGCCGCCCTCGCCAAGATGAGCGGCCGTCAGCTCTCGCGGCTCATGGTCGTCGAGGGCGAGCGCCTGGTGGGCGTCCTCGCGCTCAAGGACATGCTGCAGTTCCTGTCGCTGAAGGTGGAGCTCGAGGGCAGCGCGTAGGCCGTCCTACTGGAAGCCGCCGCATCCCATCCGGTCGCCCGCGCCGATCGGGCTACCCGGCGGCGGGTCCGCCGGGACCACCGTCGCGACGGGCGCCGCCCACTCGCGCTCGAGGAAGCGCCGCACGTCCTGCGTCAGGGCCGCGGCGTGGGCCGTCTCGCCGCCGGCGAGACGCCGCCGCACGTCCTCCAGGGCCCACTCGAGCTCCCCCCGCAGGTCGCCGCGCAGCTCCGGACGCGACGCCTGCGCGATCAGCCGGTCGACGAGCGTACGTTGCACCACGCGGCGCAACGCCGCGTGCCGCGGCGCGTCGCCGGTGCCGGCGAAGGCCGCGTCGACCAGCGCGCCGAGCACCTCCCCCACCCCCGGCAGCGACGGATCGCGGCGATGGAAGTCGGCCAGACGCCCCAGACGCGCCGGCTCGACGAGGGCCTCGACGACGTCGTCCGCCGCCGTGGCCGCGGCGCCGAGGGCGTCGAAGGCCGGCCAGGTCGAGCTGGCGAAGAGCTCGCGGTGGCGCTCGAAGCCGAACGGACGCGGCGCCAGCAGCGCCAGGACGCCCTCCGGCAGGTCCAGCGACGCCGGCTCGAGCACCGAGAGCAGCGCCGCCAACGCCCGCCGCTGGCGAGCGCCGTCGACGATCCGCGTCGGCGCCCGGCCGTCGCCCTTCACCGCGTAGTCGACCTCCATGCCCCCCACCGCCTTGACCGCGGCGTCGAGCTGGTAGCGGTGGTGGAAGTACACCGGCGCCAGCACCTCCTCGAGCTCCGCCAGCGGACGCCCCGGCGGCAGGTTGCGCTCGCCGAAGCGCGCCAGCGCCGTCCGCCGCACCGCCAGCGCCCGCTCGAGCTCGGCCGCCGCGTCGACGCCGTTGTCCCACAGGTTGCCGCGCGGGTCCGAGCCGCTCGGCGGACGCGCGTCGGCGTCGGCGACGAAGGTGTGGGCGGCGACGGTCTCGGCGACGATGCGCGCCAGCTCCGCGTCCTCGTCGGCGCCGGGCGCGAACTGCGAGTAGGCGTAGCGCACGCTGGCCACGTCCCAGGAGCCGACGCCCACGCCGTAGGCGCCCGTCACGTCGAGCTCGCCGGCCGGCGTCACGCCGACCAGCGGCGCCGGATAGTCCATCACCGAGGCGCGACCGTCGTAGGTCGAGGCGGCGAAGTTGTGAGTGAAGCCGAGGGTGTGCCCGACCTCGTGCGCCGCGAGCTGGCGGATGCGCGCCAGCGACAGCTCGATCGGGTCGTCGGCGGCGCCGCTGCCGGTCTTCTCCGTCCCCAGCAGGCCCTCGAAGATCAGCCGGTCCTGGCGCACCCGCAGCGAGCCCAGCGACACCTGGCCCTTGACGATCTCGCCGCTGCGCGGATCGGTGACGGCGTTGCCGTACGACCAGCCGCGGGTCGAACGGTGGACCCACTGGATCACGTTGTAGCGCACGTCGAGCGGATGGGCGTCCTCGGGCAGCAGCTCCACCCGGTAGGCGTCGACGAAGCCCGCCTTCTCGAAGGCCTCGGCCCACCAGCTCGCGCCCTCCACCAGCGCGCTGCGCACCGGCTCGGGCGCGCCGCGGTCGACGTAGTAGACGATCGGCTCGCGCACCCGCGAGCGCGCCGCCGCGGGGTCGGTCTTCTCGAGCCGGTGGCGGGCGATCCACTGCGTGGCGATCGCCTGGTCGAGCGGCGCCGCGTAGTCGAGGAAGCGGATGCCGAACGACGCCATCCGCGGATCGAATCGCCGGGGACGATAGCCCTCGTCCGGCAGCCGGACGAGCGAGTGGTGGTGGACGAGGGTGATCGCGTCGGGCGTCGGCACGGTTTCGCGCACGTGGCTGCCGGGCTCCTTGCCCTTGAACGTGAGCAGCGCCTCGAGCTCCACGTTGTCGGGAAAGGCGAGGCAGGCGGCCACCTCCACGGCGCTGCGCTCCGGGTCGAGCTCGAATTCGCCCTGCTCCGCCTCGCGCAGGGTCGCGGCGACGCCATGGGCGTCGCGGATCAGCAGCGACGTCAGGTCCACCAGGGCGCGTCCGTCGCCGTCGAGGGCGCCGGCCTCGGCGCCCCAGATCACCGAGGTGGCGAACGACTCGCGGGTGGCGCGGATCTCGTCGCGGTCCTCGGAGAGCGCCCGGTAGCCGAGGTTGGGCTGCTCGAAGAGCACCCGCGGTCCCAGGCGGCGGATCCGGATCAGCCGCGAGTCCTGGATCTGCCCGCGGTCGAGGCCGATCGGGTTCGAGCCCAATCCCTGGCGCAGCCCGTTGACGTAGATCGCCGTCGCCACCTCGCCGCCCTCGCCCGCCGGCGGCGGCAGCTCGAGCCAGACCTTGCCGCGCCGCTCGTCGACGTAAAAGGTGAAGAACCCCGCCCGCCGCTCCATCTCGGCGGTCTTCTCGGCCACCGTCGGCAGCGGCTCGTCGTCATTTTCGCGGTCGCTGTCGCCGTCGTCGCCGCGGTCGGCGGCGCCGAGGCCGGGAAGGAGAAGGCAGAAGAGGACGAGAAGGAGGATGCGTCTCGAGAGGTGGTCCATGCAGGTTGTCTCCAGGTTCGGGAAGCCGTCCGAATGGCCGGTAGGGAGGACGCGGCCGCGGCCCGGAGTCTACCATCGCCGCCGGGAGACGAAAAAAGGCCCCTCCGGCCCCATGGCGGACGTGGGCCGGAGAGGTCTTTACGAGTGGCGCTTGAATCGTCCGCCAATTCCTATGTGTCTATAAACGTCCCTTCCGGCGCCGAAACGGACCATGGGCGTTAGACTGGCGCGCCATGATCTCCGTCGTCGTCGTCAGCTTCGAGGCCCGCGATCACCTGCGCCGCTGCCTGGAGACGCTGGAGGCGCAATCCGGCACCTGGGGCGAGGTGATCGTCGTCGACAACGCCTCGGAGGACGGCTCGGCCGAGATGGTCGCGGACGACTTCCCGTGGTGCCGTCTGCTGCGGCTGGGCGCCAACGCCGGCTTCGGCGCCGCCAACAACCGCGGCGCCGCCCTCGCCCGCGGCGAAACGCTGCTGCTCCTGAACTCGGACGCCTGGCTCGCCGGCGGCGCCCTCGCCCTGCTCGCGGCGCGCCTCGCCGCCGATCCCGGGCTCGCCGCCGTGGTGCCGCAGCTCTACTTCCCCGACGGCCGCCCGCAGTTCGCCTGGTGCCCGGAGACCGGCGTCGTCGGCGAGGCGATCCAGATGCGGCGCAACCGCTTCGAGGCGCGGCGGTGGAGCCACCGCCGCCTGCGCCGGATCCTCCGGGCGCTGACCGGCCCCGGCTGGTACACCGCGGCCTGCATGCTGCTGAGGAAGGCGGCGTTCGACGCCGTCGGCGGCTTCGACGAGGGCTTCTTCCTCTACTTCGAGGACGTCGACCTGTCGCGGCGCCTGCGGCGGGCGGGCTGGAAGATGGCGCTCGTCGACGACGCCTCGGCCTTCCACGTCAAGGGCGGGTCGCGGCGCGGCGGCGCCGGCGAGGTGGCCTACCGCGAGGCCCAGCTCCGCTACTACCGCAAGCACCGCCCGGCCTGGGAGCAGCGCTACCTGCGCCGGCGGATGCGGCGCAAGTTCGCCCGCGTGCGCGAGCCCGAGCTACGCGCGCGGCTGCTCGGCCTGCTCGACGCATGACCGGAAGCGAGACGGGGGCGCCGAAGCGCCCCCGTCCAACGAGTCGAGCCAAGCGGCCTACGCGCCTACTGCGACTCGATGCGGACGTCGTCGACCGCGGCTTCGACCAGGCTCGCGCCGCCGGCGTCGGCCGCTTCGATCAGGATGCGCACCGTCTGCCCGGCGAACGAGCTGACGTTCACCGACGCCGTCGCCCACACCGCGTCGTCGTCGTTGCCCGCTCCCACCTCCTGGAACACCTGCTGGGTGGTGCTGCCGACCACGCTGACGCGCAGGAAGTCGGCGCTCGAGGAGTTGTTGAGGTGCGCCAGGTAGTAGGAGAACGACAGCGTCAGCGTGCCGCTCGAGGGCAAGGCGATCGCCGGCGAGCGGATCGAGGTCACGCCGCCGTCGATGTCGAACGACCCGACTCCCGAGCCGGCGAGCCGGCCGGTCACCAGGTCGTTGACGCCGCTGACGGTGGTGCCGAGCTGCTTGGTGCCGCTCGAGGTCGTGGTCTCCGGATTGCCGCGCTCCCACTGGCCCGTGGCCGCCGTGTCGGTGCCGTTCGGGTTGGTGGTCCACCCCTGGTTGGTCTCGAAGTCGTCAAAGAAGACGTTGCCGGTGGGCGGTGGGGGCGGCGGCGGCGGCGCGCCGCCGCCGCGGGTGAAGAGCAGGCGGTTGGGCGAGC
>DASWIG010000333.1:0-6696 GCA_036397835.1 Thermoanaerobaculia bacterium | reverse complement strand
CGGCACCCACAGGCCCACCATCTGCTCGAAGACGTGGTGGATCGGCAGCACCGAGAGCATCCGCTCGCGCGAAAGCCGCATCAACGGCACCAGGTCGCGGACGTTCGCCAGGTAGTTGGCGTGGGTGAGCGGCACGGCCTTCGGCGAGACGGTGGTGCCGCTGGTGAAGATGATGCTCGCGAGGTCGTCCGCGGTGCCAACCGCGTCGACGTCCTCGGCGCCGGGCAGGAGGCCGACGTCGGGCTCGGGCACGAACGGCGCCGCGAGCTCGACCACCGGGCAGTCCGCGCCGTCGAGCTTCGCGGCCAGCCGCGGCGCCGCGCAGATCAGCTTCGCCTTCACCAGCCGGGCCGCCTCCCCGATCTCCGCCGCGGGCCATTGCGGATCGAGGGGGACGATGACCGCTCCCAGCCGATAAACGGCCAGGGTCGTGAGCACCCACTCCGGGCTGCCGCTCGCCCACAGCACGACGCGGTCGCCGCGCCCGACGCCGTAACGCGTCGCCAGGCGCCAGGCGACGTTGGCCGTCGTCGCGAGGGCCTGGCCGTAGGCGTAGCGCAGCCATCGTCCCTCCCGGCAGGTCTGGAAGGCGACGGCGTCCGGGTCGGTCCGGGCCGCCGTGGCGAACAGCTCGAAGAGCGTCGGCGCCTCGACCGCGGGGAGCTCGCCGCGCGCGGGCCCCCGCGGCGGCGGCTCGCCGCCCTCGGCCCGCAGCGCGTAGCGGACGAGGCCGGGGACGTGGACGCGCGAGACGTAGGAACGCCAGTCGAGGCCTCCGACGTCGAACGGGAACGCCGTCTGCTCCGCCGCCGACAGCCGGCTCCACAGCTCACGCGTCGCCGCGTCCTCGTACTCCGCGCCGTGGCTGAGGTAGGGACCGTAGACGTCGAGCAAGCGGCCGAAGTGGTCGAGCGTCCGCCCTTCCGCGCCTTGCGCCCGCGCCCGCCGCGCCCGGAGCTGACGGCGGTAGCGCTCGGGCTCGACGAAGCGCGCCTCGCAGACAGGGATCGGCTCGCCCCGCTCGTCGCGCAGCGGCGTCGCCGCGAAGCCTTCGCGGGCATGGGCGAGCAGCTCGCCGAGGGTGATCGGATTGCGGCCCGAGCCCACCTGGTAGACGCGGACGCCTTCGCCGCCGCGCTCGAGGTCCGCGAGCGCCGCGATCGTCGCGTTGACGACGAAGTCGACGGGGACGATGTCGAGCGGCGCGTCGGCGGCGCCGGGAAGCTCGCGCAGGCGTCCGCGGCCGTAGGCGACGAGGAGGGGATCGGCGACGCGGACGTCCTCGATCCATCCCGGCCGCGGCTCGGCCGCCGCGCTCTCGACGATCGCGGGCCGAACGACCGCCACCGGCACGCCGCCCCGGTGACGCTCGAGGAGCTGCTCGCCGAGGGCCTTGGACAGGGTGTAGACGTCGTTGAAGCCGTGGCGCCGCGCGAGCTCCGCGCCCTCCGTCACCAGCCGCCGCTCGGCGTCCGGCGCGTCGCGCAGGCGACGGCAGGCGTCGTCGAGCTCGGTCAGCAACGCGTCCGGCTCGTCCGCGAGCTCGGCGACACGCTCGGGCACCACGCCCTCGCGCCGGCCGCTGACGAAGCAGGTCGAGACGTGGAGGAGCGGCACGTTGCCGGCGTCGCGGGCGAGCGCGAGGGTGCGCAGAGCGCCGCGAGCGTTGAGCTCGAGGGCCCGGTCGAGGCGCTCGTCGAAGGTGACGGTGGCGGCGCAGGCGACGACCCGATCGACGCCGCCGGCGAGCGCGGCGTAGCGCTCGTCGCCCGCGCCGAAGCGGTCCTGCGCCAGGTCTCCGGACACGGCCTCGACCTTGCTCGTCGCCCAGGCCTCCCAGTCGTCCAGGCGGAGCGCGCGCAGGCGGGCCATGACCGGCGAGCCGAGCACCTCGTTGCGCATACGGTCTGCCGCGCTCTCGCCGGGCCGCGGCCGCACGAGCAGGAGCAGCTTGCCGACCTCCGGCACCGACCACAGGAGCTTCTCGACCAGGACCTTGCCGATGAAGCCGGTGGCCCCGGTGATGAAGAGGCGCTCGCCGTCGAGCGAGCCGCCGACGTCGAGCGGGCGCGAGTCCACGCTGGTGTTCATGGCGCTCCTCCTTGGTGGGCAGGCGTCTTACCCATCCAACGCGACCTTCGCTACGAAACCCTCACCTGGTCCGAAACCTCGACAGGTGAGGACTAGACTATCCTCGCTCGTTTCATCCGGGGGAATCGACCATGAGCACGCAAGAGCCGACGCCGCTCGACCGCTTCGCCGTCGCCTGGGTGGACCGCGTGGCGGCGCGTCCGTGGCTGGTCATCGCCGCCGTCGTCGTGGCGGTGGCGGCGGCCGCCTCGGGCCTGCCGAAGCTCGCGTTCTCCAACAGCTTCCGGGCCTACTTCGGACCCGAGAACCCGGAGCTGCTGGCCTTCGACGAGCTCCAGGCCACCTACGCCAGGAGCGACAACGTCCTCTTCGTGGTGCAGCCGCGAGAGGGCGACGTCTTTAGCCCGCGGGTCCTCGAGGCCGTCGAAGTCCTGACCGAGGAGGCCTGGCAGCTCCCATACGCGTCGCGCGTCGATTCGATCACCAACTTCCAGCACTCGTGGGCGGACGGCGACCAGCTCACGGTCGCCGACCTGGTGCGCGGCGGCGCCGACCTCGGCCCCGAGGAGCTCGCGGAGAAGCGCGAGATCGCGCTCGCCGAGCCGCTCCTGCGCGGCCTCCTGCTCTCGCCCGACGCCGGCACCACAGGCGTCAACGTCGTCTTCCAGTACCCGGAGGAGAGCCTGGCCGAGGTGCCGGCCTCGGTCGCGGGAGCGCGCTCGCTGGCCCGGCGCATCGAGGCCGACTACCCGGGGGTGCGGGTGGTCCTCTCCGGGGTGTCGATGCTCAACCACGCCTTCAGCGAGTCGGGAGAGCGGGACGCCGCCACGCTCATGCCGCTGATGTTCGGCGTGCTGGCCCTCTTCATGGTGATCACGCTGCGGAGCGTCTCGGGCTCGCTCGCGGCCTTCGCGGTCGTCGGCGTCTCGGCGACGGCGGCGCTCGGGCTGGCCGGGCACCTGGGCATCCGGCTCAGCCCGGTGGCGGTGACCGCGCCGACCCTGATCATGACCCTGGCCATAGCCGACAGCATCCACGTGCTGGTGTCGATGCTCGCCGCCATGCGCGAGGGCGCCGACAAGACGGCGGCCCTGCGCGAGAGCGTGCGCATCAACTTCGTACCGGTGACGGTCACCAGCGTCACGACCATGGTCGGCTTCCTGGCGCTCAACTTCTCGGACACGCCGCCGTTCCACGACCTCGGCAACGTTACCGCGATGGGGATCGCGGCCGCCTTCGTCTTCTCGCTGACCCTGCTGCCGGCGCTGGTGACCGTGCTGCCGGTGCGCACGCGCCCGCGCGCCGGCGACGCGGGCGGCTTCGCGGAGCGGCTCGACCGCTTCGGCGCCTGGATCGTCCGCCGGCGCCGCCCGGTGCTGGCGGCGACGGCGGCGGCGGTCGTCCTCGGGATCGCCTTGCTGCCGCGCCTGGACCTCAACGACCAGTGGGTCCACTACTTCGACGAGCGGGTCGAGTTCCGCCGCGCCGCCGACTTCACCGACGAGCACCTCACCGGGCTCTACCTGGTCGAGTACTCGGTGCCGGCCGGCGAGCCGGAAGGGATCAGCGATCCCGAGTACCTCGCGGTGCTGGAGGCGTTCACCGCCTGGCTGCGCGCGCAGCCGGAAGTGCGGCACGTCACCAGCTTCTCCGACGTCATCAAGCGCCTCAACAAGAACCTGCACGCCGACGACCCGGCGTTCTACCAGGTGCCGGCCGAGCGCGAGCTGGCGGCGCAGTACCTGCTGCTCTACGAGCTGTCGCTGCCGTTCGGCCTCGACCTCAATGACCGCATCGCCGTGGACAAGTCCGCCACCCGGGTGACGACGATCGTGGACGGCGACGTGACGACGCGCGAGACCCGCGCGCTCCTCGACCGCTCGACGGCCTGGCTCGCGGAGCACGCGCCGCCGCGGATGGCGACGGTCCCCTCCGGCCTCGGGGTGATGTTCGCCTACATCTCCGAGCGCAACATCGAGAGCATGCTCATGGGCAACGTGCTCGCCGTGCTGCTGATCGCCGGCATCCTGATGCTGGCGCTGCGCAGCGTGGGATTCGGCCTGCTCAGCCTGATCCCAAACACCGTGCCGATCCTGCTGACGTTCGCGGTGTGGGCCGTGGCCGCGGGCCAGGTGGGCATGGCCGCGGCGATGGTGTCGGCGTCCTCGCTCGGCATCATCGTCGACGACACCGTGCACTTCCTGACCAAGTACCTGCGGGCGCGGCGCGAGCGCGGCCTCGACCCTCCCGCGGCCGTCCGCTACGCCTTCCGCACCGTCGGCAGCGCCATCGTCGCGACGACGGTGATCCTCACCGCCGGCTTCCTGGTGCTGGCCCTGTCCACCTTCCGGATCAACTTCGAGCTGGGGCTGCTCACCGCCATCGCCATCGTCCTGGCGCTCCTGGCGGATTTCTTCCTCCTCCCCGCGCTGCTGCTCCTCGCGCCCGGCAAGGAAACCAAGGAGATCGCGAGCCATGACGCCGTGCCTGCTTGAGATTGTCACCGCCCAGGAAGAAATCCCCCCTGACCCCCCTTTCATTAAAGGGGGGAACCAGAGAAGATCTGACCTTTGCCCCCCTTTAGTGAAAGGGGGGCGCCCGGCCAAGGGGGTGGGGGGATTTGTCCTCGCCGTCGCCTTGGCGTCGGCGCTCCTCGCCGAGACCCCCGAGGAAAAAGGTTTCGCGATCGCCGCCCGCTCGGACCGCAGCGACCGCGGCTTCGGCGACAGCGCCGTCACCCTGGAGATGGTGCTGCGCAACAAGGCCGGCCGGGAGGCGCGACGGACGCTGACGATCCGCACCCTCGAGGTCCCGGACGAGTCGCGCGGCGACCTCTCGCTCGTCGTCTTCGACAGCCCGCCCGACATCGCGGGCACCGGACTCCTTTCGCACGCCAAGATCCTCGAGCCCGACGACCAGTGGCTCTACCTGCCGGCCTTGAAGCGGGTCAAGCGTATCTCGTCGGTCAACAAGTCGGGCCCCTTCGTCGGCAGCGAGCTCGCCTTCGAGGACTTCACCGCCCTCGAGCTCGAGAAGTTCGATTACAAATACGTGGGAGAGGAGCCCTGCGGGGAGCTCGTCTGCGACGTCGTCGAACGGATTCCGCGTTATGAGCACTCGGGCTACAGCCGCCAGAAGGCCTGGGTGGACCAGGACGTCTACCAGGCGCGCAAGGTCGAGTTCTTCGACCGCAAAGGCGACCTCCTGAAGACGCTCACGCTTTCCGATTACCGGCGGTACGACGGAGGCTGGTGGCGGGCGCACCAGCTCTCGATGGTCAATCACGTGACCGGCAAGAGCACCGACCTGCTCTACTCGGACTACGCGTTCGGCCTCGGGCTCACCGAGGACGACCTGAGCACGGGAGCGCTCGAACGGTTGCGATGAGGGCGCGCGTCCGTCAGTTCTTACCCCTACAGCCCAGGGTGCGTCTTCGTACCCTGGGTATTGTGGGCGCCCGTTTTCTCCTCGTCCTCATGGCCTCGACGGCGGGCGCCGACGGCGGGGCGTGGACGGCCGCGGGATCGGTCGCCCTGGAGCTGCGGTGGTTTGCGGACGACCCCGCCTTCCCCGGTCAGCTCACGGGCACGCAGCCCTCGGCGACCCTCGCGCCGGAGCTGCGCTGGCGCAGCGCCGAGCGCCGTCACCAGGTCGACCTCGCGGCCTTCGGCCGCTGGGACGACGGCGACGACGAGCGCAGCCACGTCGACCTGCGTGAAGGGTCCTACCGCTACGTCGGTGATTCCTTCGAGGTCCTGGCCGGCGTCAGCCGGGTCTTCTGGGGCGTGACCGAGTCGCGCCATCTCGTCGACGTCGTCAACCAGACCGACGCGGTGGAAGACGTCGACGAGGAGGACAAGCTCGGCCAGCCGATGCTGCGACTCGCCTTCCAGCGCGACTGGGGCCGGCTCGAGCTCTACTCGCTGCTCGGTTTCCGCGAACGGACCTTCCCCGGACCCGAGGGCCGGCTGCGTCCGCCCCTGCCGGTCGACGGGGGCGCGCTCTACGAGAGCGGCGCCGGGGACGGGCGGGTCGACTGGGCGGTGCGGTGGAGCCGCGCCGCCGGGGCGTGGGACCTGGGGGCGTACGTCTTCCACGGCACCGGCCGCGAGCCGCGGCTCCTGCCGTCCGCCGACGGCCGCCGTCTGGTGCCGTTCTATCGGGTCACCAGCCAGGGGGGCGTGGACGTCCAATACACCCGCGGCGCCTGGCTGTGGAAGCTCGAGGCGTTGGCGCGGGAGGGGCAGGGCGCGTCGTTCGGCGCCGCCGTGGCCGGCTTCGAGCGGACGTTCTACCAGCTCGGCGGCTCGAGCGCCGACCTCGGGGTGCTCGCCGAGGTGCTGTGGGACGGCCGCGACCCGACCGCGCCGGCGACGATCTACGACGAGGACACCTTCGTCGGCCTGCGTCTGGCGCTCAACGACGTCCAGGACACCGAGCTGCTGGCCGGCGCGGTGGTCGACCACGACGACGGGTCGGTCGCCGCTCTGGTCGAAGCGTCGCGGCGCTTCGGCGGCCGGACCGTCCTGAAGCTGGACGTCCGTCTCTTCGCCGGCGCCGATCCGGCGGCCGACCTCGCGGCCGTCGACCGCGACTCGTTCGTCA
>DASWIG010000332.1:0-3921 GCA_036397835.1 Thermoanaerobaculia bacterium | reverse complement strand
CTCGAGGCACTCGCGGGCCGCCGGACGCTTGAGGTCGAGGGCGAGGCTCTCGTGGCCGGCCAGCAGCATCGCCGCCAGCGCGCTGCGGCCCTCCTTGCCCTGCGGGTCGTGGCGCACCGGATCGCCGAGCCGCGGCTCCTCGACCTTGATCACCCGCGCTCCCATGTCGGCCAGCAACCGGGTCACCAGCGGACCCGGCAGGTAGCGGCTCAGGTCGACGACGCGGATGCCGTCGAGCGGACGCGGCTCGGCGCCGGCGTCTGCCACTAGCGCTCCACGACCATCGCGAAGCCGCAGCCCCCCGCCGCGCACACCGTCATCAGCCCGAGCCCCAGGCCGCGGCGCCTGAGCTCGAAGAGGAGCTGCATGGTCACGCGGGCGCCGGTGGCGCCGAAGGGGTGGCCGATGGCGATCGAGCCGCCGTTGACGTTGAAGCGCTCGAAGTCGACCTCGCCGACCGGCTCCTTGCGTCCGAGCTCCTCGGCGGCGAACTTTTTCGACGCGAAGGCCTTCACGTTGGAGAGGATCTGGGCGGCGAAGGCCTCGTGCATCTCCACCAGCTCGACGTCGGCGAGCTTGACGCCGGCGCGGTCGAGGGCCTGGGGCGCCGCGTAGGCCGGCCCCTGGAGAAGCTGCTGGCCCGGGTCGGTGGCCGCGTAGGCCCACGAGCGCACGTAGCCCAGCGGCTCGTAGCCCAGGGCCTGCGCCTTCTTCTCGCTCATCAGCAGCACCGCCGCGGCGCCGTCGGTCAGCGGGCTCGAGTTGCCGGCGGTCAAGGTGCCGAACTGCTTGTCGAAGACCGGACGCAGGTCGCCGAGGGACTCGATCGTGGAGTCGGAGCGCACCCCGGTGTCGTGGGTCACCGCCTGGTCGAAGCGCGGCATCGGGAAGGTGGGCACGATCTGCTCGGCGAAGCGTCCCTCGGCCTGCGCCGCGGCGGCGGCCACGTGGGAGTGGTGGGCGATCTCGTCCTGGGCGCGACGGCCGACGTCGTTCTCCTTGGCCATCTTCTCGCACGACTCGCCCATGGTCTCGCCGGTGGTGTACTCGGCGATGGCCGGCGCCACCGGCACCAGGTCGCCGGGCCGCAGCTTGGCGAGGATGCCCGCCTTCTGGGCCACCGATTTGGCGCGGCTCGCCTTGATGAACTGCTGCGCCGCCTTGCGCGAGTAGGCGATGGGGACGGTGGACAGCGACTCGGCACCGCCCACCAGCACCACGTCCGCCTGGCCGGCGAGGATGGCCTCGGCGCCGCAGGTGATGGCGCGGTTCGACGACGCGCACGCCAGGTTGACCGAGGTGCCGGGGATGCCCCGCGGCAGCGAGGTGCGCAGCACCACCTCGCGGCCGAGGTTGGGGCCGTGGAGCGCCGGCACCACGACGCCGAAGATCGACAGCTCGATCTCGCGCGGGTCGATGCCGGTGCGCGCGACGAGCTCGGTCACCGGCACCGCGGCGAGGTCGATCACGTCCATCTGGGCGAATTCGGCGCCGGCCTTGACGAACGGGGTGCGGCAGCCGTCGACGATGGCGACGCGTCCGCCCGGTCCTTTGACGGCGCGCTTGCGATGTGTAGCGACGTGGTGAACGGCGATCATCGGCGCGCCGGCGCCGCGCGTCCACACGGTGTCGGCGCGCTCGGAAGCCTCGCGGCGGGCCGCCGCCAGGGTGCCGTTGGTGGGTTTCTTGGACATCGGAGAGCTCCTTCCAGGAGGAAGATTCAAAGTCGGCCTCCTAGTCTACCGCGGCCTCGGAAGGGGGGTAGGATTCCAGTATGGCCAAGACAAAGAAAGAGGCCGCGGCCGGGACGCACGTGGCCCTGCTGCGCGGCATCAACGTCGGACGCGCCAAGCGGATCGCGATGGCGGACCTGCGAGACCTCGTCGCCGACCTCGGCTACGGCGACGTGCGCACCCTCCTCAACAGCGGCAACGTCGTCTTCACCGCTCCGGGCGTGGCCGCGGACGAGGCCGCGAGCCGCATCGAGGAGGCGATCGAGGCGCGGCTCGGCGTCTCGTCGCGGACGATCGTGCTGACCGCCGGCGAGGTCGCCGCCGTCGTCGCCGAGAACCCGCTGCTCGACGTGGCCGACAACCCGTCGCGCCTGCTCGTCGCCGTCCTCGCCGACGCGGCGGACCAGAAGCTGCTGAAGCCGCTGACGAAGGAGGACTGGGCGCCGGAGGTCCTGGCCCTCGGCCGGCGCGTCGCCTACGTGTGGATGCCCGAGGGGATCCTCGAGTCCCGTCTGTGGGAGACGGTGGGCCGGGCGCTCGCCGACCGCGTCACCACTCGCAACTGGGCCACCGTCACGAAGATCCACGCCCTCACGACGTAGGACGCGTCGCTGCGACGATCCGTCAAGAGCGCCGCCAAGAGCTCGCCGAGATCGAGAAGGACTTCATGTTGATTCTGCTCTGCTTAGCCTATGATCCGGCGCCCGGTCTTATTTCAAGGAGGTCCAGATCGACTACCGCTCGGAGCGCTCGGCCACATCGAGCTCCTCCCGATCCGTGTGCAGCACGAGCAACTCGCGTCCGGGCTCCTCGTGATGGAGCCGCTGGTAACCCTTCATGGCGGCGACCGAGTCTGGAAAAGTATTGACCACGGCCAGCTCTTCCAGGATCCGCTTCCCAGAGTCGGAGTGGGCCTTGATGGCTTCGACCAGAAGCCATCGGCTGGGATAGTGGTTCCGGATCTCGGGCCATTTCATCGATTTATCCTCCTTGGCGGCTGGGTGCTCCCTGACGCCTTCCTGGATTCTACCGCGCGGCCGGTCGGCGGTTCAATCGGATGGCTTTGCACCTCCCCGGGCGGCAGGCGGCCTTCCGCCCGGAGGAGACGCTGTCGCGTCACGGGCGGCCACGGGGGGCCGCCCCTACGCCGGAGGGGAGGGACGCCCGCCAGGATGCCTCCTACTAGGATACGATGCCGCTGCCAGGGCGAGACGAAAGGGACACGAGGAGCATTCGCGATGGACGACAAGACGCAGGGAGCGGCTCGGCGCCGCATCGGAAAGGTCGCCGCGACGGTCGGCGTCGCCATCGTGGCGCTGCAATTCATGGCGGCGTTCGGCACCGGAATCGTGGCGAACGCGACGTTCATCCAGTTCTTCGGCATGCTCGCCGGACCCCTCGTGGGTCTGCTGCTGCTCCTGATCTGGTGGCTCTTCGTCAGTCCGGACCGCTGGCGTGACCGCCTCGTGGCCGTCGCGCTGCCGTTCGCCGGGTTCGTCCTCGCCTTCTTCCTGGCCCACCCCTCCGCATACCAGGTGATCTACACCCACGGCGTGCCGATCTTCTGCCTGGCCTTCCTGTGCTGGGCGCTGGCGGCGAGCCCGTGGACCGCCGCCCGCCGGCGGACGGCGCTGGTGGCGCTGACCGTCGTCGCCTGCGGCGCCTGGACCCTGGTGCGCACCACCGGAGTGGACGGCGACCTGTCGCCCGACTTCGCGCCGCGCTGGGGAACGACGGCCGAGGAGCGCTTCCTCGCATCCCCGGCGGCGGCCGAGCCGGCCGCTCCCACCATCGCCCTCGACGCGGAAGGGCAGACGCCGGCCGCTGCCTGGCCCGGCCTGCGCGGTCCGTCCCGCGACGGCGTGCTGCCCGGCGTCCGCGTCGGCGCCGACTGGTCGTCGACGCCGCCACGGGTGCTCTGGCGTCACCAGGTGGGCCCGGGCTGGTCGTCCTTCGCCGTGGCCGGCGATCGCCTCTACACTCAGGAGCAGCGCGGCGACGACGAAGCCGTGGTCTCCTACGACGCCGCGACGGGCGAGCCGGTGTGGCTCCACGCCGATCCGGCGCGGTTCTGGGAAGCGATGGCGGGCGCCGGCCCGCGCGCGACGCCCACGCTCTCCGACGGCAAGGTCTTCGCCCTCGGCGCCACCGGAGTGCTCAACGCCCTCGACGCCGCCGACGGCTCCCG
>DASWIG010000331.1:0-2601 GCA_036397835.1 Thermoanaerobaculia bacterium | reverse complement strand
CCCCAAGCCGGCACACAACGAGTCCACGGCCGTCTACGAGAAGGACGGCGACTGGTTCATCGGCTACTGTCCCGAAGTCCCGGGCGCGAACGGACAAGGGAGGTCGCTCGACGAGTGCCGGGAGAGCCTGCGCGAAGCCATCGCCCTGATATTCGAGGACCGGCGCCTCGCGAAGAAGATCTGCCGAGGATTGTCCGCTCCCGTCATCGGAGAGTAACTACCCCCGACCGTCGAAGCATCGGGCCGCCAGGCACAACGCACGGACGCCCTCCCCACGCTCAGCCGCGCCCGCGAACGCCTTCAGGCTCGCCGCGGCGAGCTCCCGCCAGCGCCCATCGCCGTCGCGCTTGGCCAGCTCGAGGAGGTTCAGCACCGCGACCGCGTTGCCCGACGGCACCGCGCCGTCGAAGACCGGCTTGCTGCGGCAGACCAGGTCGGGCGCCTCCGCCGCCGCGTAGAAGCCGCCGCGCTCGTCGCCCAGCCGCTCGACCTGCTCGCGCGTCAGCTCCCGCGACGCCGCGAGCCAGCGCTCGTCGCCGGTGGCGCGGTGCAGCGCCAGCAGCCCCCGCACCAGGTAGACGTAGTCGGCGAGGAAGGCGTCCCACCTCGCGACGCCGGCGCGCCAGGCATGGCGCAGCGGACCGTCCGCCGGACGCAGCCGGCCGAGGACGAAGTCGGCCGCGTGGACGGCGCGGGCGACGATCGCGTCGTCCCCGAGGACGCGTCCCGCCTCGGCCAGGCCCGCGATCGCCATGCCGTTCCAGTCCGTCAGGACCTTGTCGTCGACCCGCGCCGTCCGCCGGGCGGCCAGCAGCTTCGCCCGCAACGGTTCGATCTCGGCCAGCAGGCCCTCGTAGGTGGTCCGCCGCCGCCGCGCCTGTTCGGCAAGCGGAAGGGGCAGATGGAGCACGTAGCGCGTGCCCTCGAAGAACGGCGGACCGTCGAAGCCGAGGATCGGCGCCAGGAAGCCGGCGTCCTCCTCGCCGAGCGCCGCGACCAGCTCGGCGAGCGTCCAGGCGTGGCCTTCGGCGGCGACGGCGCCGGCGAAGCCGCCGTCTTCCGTCCCCATCTCGCGGTCGAGGAACGCCGCGGTCTCGCGCGTCACCCGCGCCGCCTCGGGATCGCCGGTGCGCGCGTGCCGGCGGGCGTAGAGCTCGAGCAGCAGGCCGTTGTCCGCGAGCAGCTTTTCGACGTGGGGCACCTTCCACGCGCGATCCGTGGCGTGACGGTGGAAGCCGCCGCCGAGCTGGTCGTGGAGGCCGCCGCGCGCCATGCGCTCCAGCGTGTGTCCGAGCATGCGCCTGGCCCCGTCGTCGTCCGAAAAGTCCTCGAGCAGGAAGAGGTTCGCCGGCATGGGGAACTTGGCGTCGGTGCCGAAGCCGCCCCACTCGGCGTCGAACTGCGACGCCAGCGACGCCAGGGCGCGCTCCGCCACTGCCGCCGCCGGCGGCGCCGTCGCCGGCTCGCCGCGGTCCTCGAGGTAGCGTCGCATCACCGCCAGGAGCTCCGCGGCCTGCTCCTGGGCCTCGCCGCGGCGCGTCTTCCAGGCCTCGGCCATCGACGCCGCGACGCGGCGGAAGCCCGGCTGCTCGCCGCGGTCCTCGGGCGGGAAGTAGGTGCCGCAGAACCACGGCGCGAGCTGCGGCGTCAGCACCACGGTGTTGGGCCAGCCGCCCTGGTGGGTGAGGAGCTGGGTCGCCGCCATGTAGATCTCGTCGACGTCCGGACGTTCCTCGCGGTCGACCAGCACGTTGACGAAGCGCTCGTTGAGGAAGGCGGCGACCTCGGGATCGGCGAACGACTCGCGCCCCATGACCTCGCACCAGTAGCAGGTCGAATAGCCGACGCAGAGGAGGATCGGCTTGTCGTCGTCGCGGGCCCGGCGCCGGGCGTCCTCGCCCCAGGGATACCAGTCGACGGGATCGTGGCGGTGGCGGCGCAGGTAGGGGCTGAGCTCGTCGGCGAGACGGCTCATTCCCAGATCGCGACCTCGAAACGGCCGGCGGCGTCAGCGGCGCCGCGGAACATGCCCTCGGAGTTGAAGACGAGGGCGATCGAGCCGTCGCGGGCCACCGCGATGAGGCCGCCGTCGCCGGGGTCGAGCTTGCCGTGGATGACCTCCTCGGCCGCCTCCTGGACCGAGAGGCCGCGGTAGGCCATCAGCGCCGTGACGTCGTGCGCCACGCTGTGACGGATGAACTGCTCGCCGAAGCCGGTGCAGGAGACGGCGGCGGTGCGGTTGTCGGCGTAGGTGCCGGCGCCGATCACCGGCACGTCGCCCACGCGGCCGTAGCGCTTGTTGGTCATGCCGCCGGTCGAGGTGGCGGCTGCCAGGTTGCCGTCGCGGTCGAGGGCCACGGCGCCCACCGTGCCGTACTTGTCCTCGCCGCCGGCCTCTTCCTGATCGAGCGCACGTTGCCACTCCTCGCGGCGCCGCTCGGTGTCGTAGTACTCCTGGCCGACCCGTTCGACGCCCATCTCGTCGGCGAACCGCTCGGCCCCCGACCCGACGAAGAACACGTGGCGCGAGCGCTCCATCACCATGCGCGCCAGGCCGATCGGGTTCTTCACGGTGGTCAGGCCGGCGACCGCGCCGCAGGC
>DASWIG010000330.1:0-16680 GCA_036397835.1 Thermoanaerobaculia bacterium | reverse complement strand
CTCGACGTCAGCCGCGTACGAGACGGGGTATCGTGGAGGAAGCCGCCTTCAGCGGCGGAGGAAGCGGAGGTGGACGGCGAGACTCGACGTCGTCCGCGTCCTGAGCGGGCTTGACGTCGCCGGTCGGCTTCGATCGGCCTCCGAAGGCGAGGGGACGGGACCGAGAGCTCGTCAGACGCCGGAGAAGCGCGTCGGACCGTGGAAGTGTCTCCGGACTATGGTCGGAGAGGCTTTCGTGCGATTCCGTCGCCTTCAATCCCGGGATGAGCGGGTTTGCCGTGTACGACGGCTCTCGACGACGGTCGAGGGGCGTTGCGCCGAAAACGACCGCCTTCAGACGCGGTAATCCGTGGAGTTTCCTCGCGCTGAGCCGTCGCGACCGATCCGGCCGACCTCTGCGTCGGGGTCCGATTGTCTACGCCGCCCGGCCTGGAGCCTGACTGGCAACGTCGATTCCGGCGGGGATATTCCCGCTGGCGTCCTGGCCTTGCCGCATACTCTCCCCCTGATGGGCGAGGGAGTCTTGTGGTGCAGGCGTCCCGCCGGCATTTCGGAGGCAGCCGAGACGGCCGCACCGCTGGCGCGACAACGCCGTCCGCCGAAATCGGGTGCGCGGCCGACAAACCCCTCAATACCGGGTCATCGGCCGACAAACGCTTCAACGACAGCCGTTCGCTCAGATGTCGGCGGACAGAATGCCTCAACGGCAGCCGTTCGCCCAGATGTCGGCCGACAAATGCGGCAACGGCAGCCTGGCGAAGACCTTGGTGGGTTCAGGCGACCGTGACAGCGGCTGTCGGCGAGCCGCTGCGACAGCCGGTGCGCGCAGAGGCGGGTGTCGGTGGACTTGAGAACGTCCAGCAGGCGAGACGCTTGCGCTCCCAGCGTTCGCCGTGTCCTGCGCGCGCCAGAATCAGCCGCTTCAGCGTCAGCGGCTCCTGGCCGGAGCGCGGAGCGCGGGGTGAAGGCGCACCAACGCCTCGACGACGGCGTCCGCGCCGTCGAGCAGCGGGTCGCACACCGGCAGTCCGGTGCGCTCGCGCAGCTCCTCGCCGGCGGCGTCGAGCTGCCGGCGGTCCAGGTCCTCGTGGTTCAGAGTGATCGCCACCACCGGCTTGCCCGAGATCAGCTCCACGGCCTCGATCTGGCGCTCGATCGAGTGCAGGGGATAGCCCGGGAAGCCGTCGTACTCGCGGCGCGCCGGGGCGTGCTGGAGCACCACCGCGTCGGGACGGCCGGCGGCGAGGATCTCGTAGCCGCCCGGGTAGGCCGGGTTCATCAGGCTCCCCTGGCCCTCGATGACGATCGCGTCGGGCCGGCGCTCGTTCCAGGCGCTCCACACCGCGTGCTCGATCTCGCCGGCGACGAAGTCGTTGACCAGCGAGTCGAGCACGATGCCGTAGCGCACGCCCTGCATCCAGGCGGTCTGGCCGGTGCCGACCATCTCCGCGGTGAGGCCGCGGCGCTCCAGGGCCTCGACGAGCAGCCAGGCGCTCGTCCGCTTGCCCACCGCCGAGTCGGTGCCGAGCAGCGCCACCGTGAGCGAGGTCACCTGCTCGATCTTGCCGCTGAAGAAGTGCAGGGCCGAGACCGGCGGCGGCTTGCGCACGTCGCGCAGCACGACGCCGCGCTCGGCGGCCGCCGCCGCCAGTTCGCCGTCCTCGCTCAGGTAGTCGTGAAGCCCCGAGTCGACGTGGAGGCCGAGCTCGATCGCCCGCCTGACGTGAGCGCGGCTCGCCGCCGGCAGGCGCCCGCCGTCGGGCGCCAGGCCGATGACGAAGTGGGTCGCCGCGCGGCCGCGGCGCGCCGCCTCCGCCACCGCCTCGTCGACGCCGGCGACCACCGGCACGCCGCGGGGGCGGCCGTCGAGGATCGCTCCGGCGTCGCCGCCGGCGTGGCGGCGGTCGATGACCGCGATCACCCGGTAGCGGCGGGTGCGGCGCACCAGGCCGTGGGCGGTCTTGCCGTTCGGGGTGCCGAAGGCGCCGTCGCAATAAACGACGGCGACGTCGTCCGGAGCCGTCTCGCTCATCGCTTCCGACCCGTGAGGATGGCCACGTAGCGGTCGCCGGGCAGGGTCTCGGCGCGGTGGCTCTCGAGCAGGGCGATCAGCCCGGCGGTGGACGCCGGGAGCACGTTGAGGCCCTCCTCCTCCTTGAGCCGCCGCGCCGTGGTGGTCATCTCCCGGTCGCTCACGTGGCGCGCCCAGCCGCCGGTGGAGCGCACCGCCTGCAGTGCGTAGTCGCCGTCGCTCGAGTGCCAGTTGACCAGGGGCTCGTTGACCGGCGACTCGCGGATGCGGCGCGGCTCGAGGTCCTCGCAGGCCGCGAGGTTCTTGAGGTAGGCCGTGACGATCGGGTTCTTGCCGAACGAGGAGCCGGCCACGAAGCGCGGCATGCGCGACGTCTTGCCCCGGCGGTAGAGGCTCAGGAAGCCGCGGTAGACGCCGGCGAGCGTGGTGCCGTTGGACACCGGCACCGCCACCACGGCGGGCGCGTCGCGGAGCTGGTCGTAGATCTCGGCGGCGATCTCGCCGTAGGCCTTGAGCTGGAGCACGGTGTTGGCGCCGCCCGGGTTGGCGTCGTAGACGTCGTCACGTCCGGCGCGCTCGCGCGAGGCCGCCACCGCGGCCTCGTAGTCGCCGGGCACGCGCACGATCTCGGCTCCCTGGGCCGTCATCTCGGCGATGCGGCGGGTGTGGTAGGCCGCGGGGATGTAGACCAGGCAGCGCAGCCCGGCCGGCCGCGCCGCCAACGCCACCGCGGCCCCGTAGTTGCCGCAGGTGGCCACGGTGATGGCGTCGAAGCCACGGCGCAGGGCGTCCATGGCCTGGGCGAAGGCGATGCGGTCTTTCTGCGTGCCGGTGGGATTGCCGCCTTCGAACTTCAAGAAGACCTGGCGCAGGCCGGTCTCGCGCTCCAGGTGGCGGGCGCGCGACAGCGACGTGTCGCCGACCTCGGAGTCCACCAGGTCCTCGTAGGCCTCGAGCCGCTCGTCGAGCGTGTTGCCGCGGTCGGAGGCGGCGGCGACGAGGTCCGGGGAGAAGGTCTCCAGCACCTCGGGGTTGGCGGTGACCTGCGCCGCGTCCAGCGTCGGCGGTAGGGGACCGGCCTCGTTCACGACGTCCATCGGTCCAGTGTAGCGCCCATCGCGCCCGATCGACCTCAGTTGACCGCCGGCGGTCCCGCGAGGAACGACCGCGCCGAATCGACGACGAAGCGGCGATCGATCGCCTCGCGGCCGATCAACAGGCGGTAACCCACCGTCTCCTGTCCGCAGAGGGCGAGCTCCACCGGCCAGGTGACGTCGCCCAGGGTCAGCAGGGTGCGCACCACCGGCCGCAGGTCGCGGCGGCCGTCGAGGCCGCGGACCGCCCTTTCGGCGACCAGGGGAGCCTGGGCTTCCACCCGGGTGCGGGGATCGCCGGGCAGCGGCAGGACGACGAAGCGCATCCACGGCGAGCCGTCCACGAGCAGGCATTCGACGTCGAGGGCGTAGATCTTCGCGGTCTGGTGGCTGGTGTCGATCTTTCCTTGGACGCAACCCAGGCCGAAATCCGGCAGGGCCAACCACTCCCGCCAGCCGATCGTCGTGAGCTTGCGTAGCGCCGTCGGCATATCGCGTCCCCACGAGCGAGCAACACCGATGCCAGGGCGCGGAACGTCGAAACGCCGTGGCCGCGGCGGCTTCCGGCGCGAAAACGGAGCCCGGATTCCGAAGCGGATCGGAAGGCCGATGCCGATCCCACGGCCTCGGCGGCTGGGATAATGTGCATCCGACGGCCCCGATCACGACGAGGACGAGATGAAGATCGCCATCCTTTCCCGGAAGCCCCGCCTCTACAGCACCCGCCGCCTGCGCGACGCGGCCAAGGCCCGCGGCCACCAGGTGCGGACCCTCGACGCGTTGCGCTTCACGATCTCGCTCGAGGAGGAGTACCCGGACCTCTACTACGACGGCCGTCCGTTGTCCCATCTCGACGCCGTGATCCCGCGCATCGGCGCCTCGATCACCTACTTCGGCACCGCCCTGGTGCGGCAGTTCGAGCAGATGGAGGTCTTCTGCGCCAACTCGGCCCTCGGCATCAACAACTCGCGCGACAAGCTGCGCTCGCTGCAGATCCTGAGCCGTCACAACGTCGGCATCCCGGCCACCGAGTTCGTGCGCCGCAAGCAGGACGTGCTGCCGGCGATCGCGCGGGTCGGCGGCGCGCCGGTGATCATCAAGCTGCTCGAGGGCACCCAGGGGGTGGGGGTGATCCTCGCCGACGACGTCGAGGGGGCGCAGGCGATCATCGAGACGCTGCAGAGCACCCGCCAGAACGTGCTGATCCAGAAGTTCGTGGCCGAGAGCAAGGGCCGCGACATCCGCGCCTTCGTGGTCGGCGACCAGGTGGTCGCCGCGATGCGCCGGGTGGCCCAGGGTCAGGAGTTCCGCTCCAACGTCCACCGCGGCGGCAAGACCGAGGGCGTCAAGCTCGAGCCCGAGTACGAGGAGACGGCGCTGCGCGCGGCCCAGATCATGGGCCTGCGGATCGCCGGCGTCGACATGCTCGAGGGGAGCGATGGCCCGCAGATCATGGAGGTCAACTCCTCGCCCGGCCTCCAGGGCATCGAACGCGCCACCGGCATCGACGTCGCCTCGGCGATCGTCCAGTACGTGGAGGATCGGGTGGCCTTCCCCGACATGGACCTGCGCCAGCGCCTCACCCTGAGCCGCGGCTACGGCGTGGCCGAGATCCCGGTGTCCAAGGGCTCCGAGATGGTCGGCAAGACGATCGCCGATTCGGGCCTGCGCGAACGCGACGTCATGGTGCTGACGCTCAACCGGGAGGGCATGTCGATCGCCAACCCGAAGCACTCGCGGCCGCTCGAGCCGGGCGACCGGCTGGTGTGCTTCGGCAAGCTCGAGACCATGAAGACGTTCATCCCGAAACGCAAGAAGCGGCGCCCGAAGCGGCTGCGCGACGCCGGAGGCTCGCCTTGAAGGCGCCGCGGGCCTTTCCCGTCGTCGGCTGGCGCGAGTGGCTGAGCTTGCCGGAGCTGGGCATCGCGAGGATCAAGGCCAAGGTCGACACCGGCGCCCGCACCTCGGCGCTCCACGCCTTCGACGTCGAGCCCTTCGAGGTCGAGGGCGAGCCCTGGGTGCGCTTTCGCGTCCACCCCGGGCAGCGCGACGCGGTGACCACGGTGGAGGCGGCGGCGCCCCTGGTCGACGAGCGCGAGGTGCGCTCGTCGAGCGGCAAGGCCACTTTTCGCCCGGTGGTGCGCGCCCGCGCCGTGCTGGGCGAGCACGACTGGCCGATCGAGATCACCCTGGTGCGCCGCGACCTGATGGGCTTCCGCATGCTGCTCGGGCGTCAGGCGGTGCGCGACCGCTTCCTCGTGGACGCCGGCCGCTCGTTCCGGCTGGGGTCCCGCGAGGCCGGAACGCGGCGGCGAGGAGGAAGACCTTGACCGTCCAGGAATACCGCACCCTCGATCCCACGACCGGCAAGCTGGTCGAAACCTATCCGCTCGCCACCGACGCCCAGGTCGAGGAGGCGATCGCGCGCGCCTGCTCGGCCTTTGCGGCCTGGCGGCGCGCCGGCCACGACGAACGCGCGGCCCTGCTCCGCGCCGTCGCCGACGCTCTCCAGTCGTGCGCCGCCGAGCACGCCGCGGTCATGGCGCTCGAGATGGGCAAGCCGCTCGTCGAGGGCGAGGCCGAGGCCGAGAAGTGCGCCTGGGCGTGCCGCTACTACGCCGACGAGGCCGCGGGCTTCCTCGCCCCGCGTCCCCACCAGTCCGACGGCTCGCAGGCCCACGTGCGCCACGACCCGCTGGGCCCGATCCTCGCCATCATGCCGTGGAACTTCCCCTACTGGCAGGTCTTCCGCTTCGCCGCGCCGGCGCTGGCGGCGGGCAATGTCGCGCTCCTGAAGCACGCGCCCAACACCCCGCGCTGCGCCCTCGAGATCGAGCGTCTCTTCGCCGTGGCGGGCGCTCCCGAGGGTCTCTTCCAGAGCCTCTTCCTCTCCAACGAGCAGGCGGCCGCGGTGATCGCCCACGACGGCGTGCGCGGCGTGACCCTGACCGGCTCGACGCGCGCCGGCCGCGCCGTGGCGTCGGCCGCGGGCGAGGCCCTGAAGCCGATGGTGATGGAGCTCGGCGGCAGCGACCCGTTCATCGTCTTCGCCGACGCCGCGGTCGACGAGGCGGTGAAGGTGGGGGTGGCTTCGCGCTGCCTGAACGGCGGCCAGAGCTGCATCGCCGCCAAGCGCTTCCTGGTGGAGCGCAAGGTCTACGACCGCTACGTCGCGGCCTTCGTCGCGGCGATCGAGGCCAAGCCCTTCGGCGACCCGCGGGACCGCGCCAACGAGATCGGCCCGATGGCGCGCCAGGACCTGCGCGACCACCTCGCGCGCCAGGTCGAGCGCGCCGTCGCCGCGGGCGCCGAAGTGCGCTGCGGCGGCGAGGTGCCCGACGGCGACGGCTTTTTCTACCCGCCGACGGTGCTCACCGGGCTCTCGCCCGAGGCGGAGGCGGCGCAGGAGGAGATCTTCGGCCCGGTGGCGACGATCTACGCCTTCGACGACGAGGACGAGGCGGCGGCGATCGCCAACGCGACGCCCTACGGCCTCGGCGCGTCGCTGTGGACGTCGGACCGCGCCCGCGCGGAGCGGCTGATCCCGCGCCTCGACAGCGGCTCGGTCTTCGTCAACGGCCTGGTCAAGTCGGATCCGCGCCTGCCCTTCGGCGGCGTCAAGGACTCGGGCTTCGGCCGCGAGCTGGCCCGCGAGGGCATCCTCGAGTGGGTCAACGTCAAGACGGTGTGGATCAAGTAACGCCAGCTCCGGTGAGGCGCGGATCAGCCGCGGCGGCCGTGCTCGAACGGCGGCTTGCCGTGGGGCGTGGCGGCGGGGATGGCCTCGTTCTCTGCCTCGTCGACGATCTCCAGCTTCTTGGCCTCGACCAGCTTCTTGAGCGGCGGGTGATCCACGTCGTGGGGCGAGATCTGGCCGGTCTGATTCGGCCCCAGGTGCAGCACCTTGCCCTGCGGCAGCGGAACCCGGAGCGGGTCGTGGGTCTTGTTGAGGACGGACTTCATGTTCGAGACCTCCTGCCCCCTATCCTTTCAGGCCACGGCGGGTTGGTCCATACCTCTCGGAGCGGCCCGCGCCGTCCTCCGGGGCGGGCTCTCAGCCGCCGACCCGCGAGGGCTTGCTGGCCCACACCTCGCGGACCGCAGACCAGTCGTGGATCTGGCCGGGCATCTTCTCGCCCTCCTTGGGCAGGTAGTAGGGCTCCTGCAGGTACCAGGGCAGCTCGATGATCCGCGCCCAGTGCCGGTCGAAGCGCTTTTCGGGCTCGTTGCCCTCCACGAAGACCTCCTTGTACACACGGGCGGCTCCGGGGCCGACGAGCAGGCCCGTCTCGTACTCGATGTCCCGCTCCACGATCCCCGGCGGACGCGCGAAGGTCTCGCCCTCGGCGATCCAGCCCTCCTCCATGCCGCGGCGCAGGAGACGGGTCCAGATCGGCAGCGCGCCCACGGCGCCCGTCATGCCGCGGCCGATGGTGCGCTTCTTGTCGTAGCCCACCCAGGTGAGCAGCGTGTACTTCGGCGTGAAGCCCACGAACCAGGCGTCGGTGTAGGCGTCGGTGGTGCCGGTCTTGCCGCCGACGTCGAGGTTGATCGCAGCCAGGCCGTAGGGTCCGCCCGCGGCGGTGCCGTTGGTCGCCACGCCCTTGAGCATCCGCGCCATCACGTAGGCGTGCCGCGGGTCCATGGCCTGGTGCGCCTGCGGCATGTGCTGCTGCATCGGCCGGCCGTCGCGGGTGGTCACCCGCTCGATGAAGTAGGGCTCCACGTAGATGCCCTTGTTCGCGAACACGGCGTAGGCGGCGGCCAGCTCGAGCGGCACCAGGTCGGCCGAGCCCAGGGCCAGGCTGGGATAGGGCGGCAGCTCGGAGCGGATGCCGCAGCGGTGGGCGAAATCGATCACCGTGTCGATGCCCACCAGGTCGAGGAGCTTCACCGAGGTGACGTTGTAGGAGCCCTGGAGCGCCCGACGCAGGGTGGTGATGCCGTAGTACCGGCGGTAGTAGTTGCGCGGGCTGTAGCTCGCCCGGCTGTCGGCGCCGGTGAACACGGCGGGACCGTCGAAGAGGGTGTCGGCGGCGGTGAAGCCGTTCTCCAGCGCGGCGCCGTAGACGAAGGGCTTGAAGGCCGAGCCCACCTGCCGCTGCGCCTGGGTGGCGCGGTTGAACTCGTTGCGGTTGTAGTCCCAGCCGCCGATCATGGCGCGGACGGCGCCGGTCGCGGTCTCGATCACCAGCGCCGCGGCCTCGAGCTCGGGCTCCTGCTCCACCACCAGGAGCGGCTCGGCGCCTTCCTTGGCCGCAGCCTCGAAACGGAACCAGCTCACGTCGCCGCGCTTCAGGAGGCGGTCGGGCCGAGTGCGTCCGGTCCACTTCATGCCCTCGGGCCGCAGGTCGTAGACCTGGCCCTCGACCTTCGCCCGGGCCACCTTGGAGCCGCTCTCGAGCACGATTCCCTCGTACCATTCGCCGGGCTTGACCTCCTGGCCGGTCCACGACGGGAGCTTGCGCTCTTCGAGGCCGTCGTCCTCGAAGTGGGCCTTGGCGCCGCGCCAGCCTTTGCCGTGGTCGAGATGGAGCAGGCCCTGTCGCACGGCGTCCTCGGCGGCGAGCTGGATCTTGCGGTCGAGGGTGGTGAAGACCTGGATCCCGCGGTCGTAGAGGGTCGCCTTGCCGTAGGTGGCGTAGACGTAGCGGCGCACCTCCTCGGCGAAGTAGGGGCCGAGCTCGCGGCCGCGGCGCTTCGGCACCGGAAGCACGGGCTCGGCGAGCGCCGCCTCGTACTCCTGCCGGCTGATGAACTCCTCCTCGAGCATGCGGCGGAGCACGTAGTCCCGGCGCTGGCGGACGGCCTCGGGCCGGGTGCGGATCTCCAGGTACGACGGCCGGTTGGGGATGCCGGCGAGGGTCGCCGCCTCGGCGATGGTGAGATCGCGCACCGACTTGTCGAAGTAGTCGCGGGCCGCCGCCTCCATGCCGTAGTTGCCGTGGCCCAGGTTCTGGAGATTGGCCCACAGCGTGAGGATCTGCTCCTTGCTGTAGCGCTTCTCGAGCTCGACGGCGAGGAACGCCTCCTCGATCTTCCGCATCCACTCGCGCCGGCGGTGCAGGAATATCTCGCGCGCCACCATCATCGTGATCGTCGAGGCCCCCTCCTCGGTCTGGCCGGCGCGCAGGTTCTTGTACGCGGCGCGGATGATCCCCTTCAGGTCGATGCCGCCGTGGCGGTAGAAATTGGCGTCCTCGGCGGCGATGATGGCCTGCTTGAGGAGCCCGGGCATCTCGCTCTCCTCGATCAGGATGCGGTTCTCGATCCGGTAGGTTCGGAAGATCACGCCGTCGGCGTCGTAGAGGCCGGTCACCAGGCGATGCTCGAAGTCGTGGAGCTTTTTTTCGACCTCGGGCCGCTTGATCACCGCCCCCACGACCACGCCGGCGGCCACCGCCAGCAACACGGTCAGCAGCGGGACCACGCCCCAGCGCACGATCCGGGCGGCCAGGGACCGTCGCGGCGGCCGCGGCCGGGGCGGCTGCTGGTAGAGGTTGACGGTCGGGTTGACGGTCGGGTTTCGCTCGGGGAGGGGATCGTATTCCATGGCGTCGTCTTCGGGCGGTCAGAGGAGCATCGGGAGGGGCTTGAGCTCGCGGCGGAAGGGATCGAGGATGAGGCCGAAGCCTTCGAGGGTCGTGGCTCCCAGCAGAGGGCTGTCGCCGTTCTGTCCGAAGATCACCAGGGAATCGCCACGGCGGCCCTGGTACTCGAAGATCGCCGTGCCGATCTTGCGGACGACCCGCTCGCCGTTCGCCAGCACGAAGGTCCGTTCGGAGTGGGGCTCGATCCCGATCTCGTCGAGCTTGTCGCCCGAGACGATCGAATACACGGCTCCGGAGTCGATCAGGAACTCCTCCTCGAACGCGCGATCCGGATCCGCGGGGTTCCCCACGTGGACGGCTACGTAGGTCAGGCCCATCTGTCGCTCCTTGAGATGATGGGGATCGGTCCTCCCCAGGGCCCCAGCCTACCATGTTAGGATGCCGGGTTCGTCCCACGAGGGACTCGGCATCGTACCTACGTCTACACAACCCTCTCCGAGATCCCGATATGCCGGACTTCCAGCTCGTCTCGCCGTTCTCCCCCGAGGGCGACCAGCCCGAGGCCATCCGCCAGCTCGTGGCCGGCGTCGCGGCCGGTCTCGAGCACCAGGTGCTCCTGGGCGTCACCGGCTCCGGCAAGACCTTCACCATCGCCAAGGTCGTGGAGGAGGTCAACCGCCCGACGCTGGTGCTCTCCCACAACAAGACGCTGGCCGCCCAGCTTTACCAGGAGTTCCGCGGCTTCTTCCCCAACAACGCCGTGGAGTACTTCGTCTCCTACTACGACTACTACCAGCCCGAGGCCTACGTGCCGCAGAGCGACACCTACGTCGAGAAAGAAACCTCGGTCAACGAGGAGATCGACCGCCTGCGGCTGCGCGCCACCAAGGCCCTCTTCGAGCGCCGCGACGTCCTCATCGTGGCCTCGGTGTCGTGCATCTACGGCCTCGGCTCGCCCCAGACCTTCCACGGCATGCTCCACTTCTTCGCGGTCGGCGACGAGACCGGCATGGACCGGGCCCTGCGCCGCCTCGTCGAGATGCAGTACGAGCGCACCCAGCTCGACCTCTACCACGGCGCCTTCCGCGCCCGCGGCGACGTGCTCGAGATCCTGCCCGCCTACGACGAGCTGGGCGTGCGCGTGGAGTACTTCGGCGACGAGATCGAGCGCATCACCCGCTTCGACCCGTTGCGCGGCGCGGTGCTCGAGGAGGTCGACCGCATCTCGGTCTACCCCAAGACCCACTACGTGACGCCGCGCGAGCGCCTCGAGCGCGCGATCGTCACCATCGAGGCCGAGCTCAAAGAGCGCCTCGCCGAGCTCGAGGCCGAGGGCAAGCTGCTCGAGCGCCAGCGCCTCGAGCAGCGCACCCGCTTCGACCTCGAGATGCTGCGCGAGATGGGCTTCTGCCACGGCATCGAAAACTACTCCCGCCACCTCACCGGCGGCGCCCCGGGCGAGCCGCCGCCGACGCTGCTCGACTACTTCCCCGAGGACTTCCTGATGGTCATCGACGAGAGCCACCAGACCATCCCGCAGGTGCGCGCCATGTTCAACGGCGACCGCTCGCGCAAGCAGACCCTGGCCGACTACGGCTTCCGCCTCCCCAGCGCCCTCGACAACCGTCCCCTGACCTTCGAGGAGTTCGACGCCAAGGTGGGCCAGCGCATCTACGTGTCGGCGACGCCCGCCGCGTGGGAGCTCGAGCAGTCGCTCGGCGTGGTGGCCGAGCAGCTCATCCGCCCCACCGGGCTGATCGACCCGGAGATCGAGGTGCGTCCGGCCCGGGGCCAGGTCGACGACCTGCTCGACGAAGCCAGGAAGGTCGCCGGCTGCGGCGAGCGGGTGCTGGTGACGACCCTGACCAAGCGCATGGCCGAGGAGCTTACCCAATACCTGACCGAGCTCGACGTGCGCGTGCGCTACCTGCACAGCGACGTCGACACCCTCGAGCGGGTGGAGATCCTGACCGACCTGCGCAAGGGCGTGTTCGACGTTCTGGTGGGCATCAACCTGCTGCGCGAAGGCCTCGACCTGCCCGAGGTGTCGCTGGTGGCGATCCTCGACGCGGACAAGGAGGGCTTCCTGCGCAGCGAGACGTCGCTGATCCAGACCTCGGGTCGCGCCGCCCGTCACCTCGGCGGCCGGGTGATCTTCTACGCCGACGTGGTGACCGGCTCGATGCGCCGCGCCATCGACGAGACCAGCCGCCGCCGCGAGCGCCAGCGCGTCTACAACGAGGAGCACGGCATCGAGCCGCGGACGATCCTCAAGGACATCCGCAACCCGCTCGTGAGGATGTCGAACCTCGACTACTACCCGAGCCACCACGCCCGCGTCGCGCAGATCGCCGAGGTCTCCGAGATCCCCTTGAGCGAACAGATCAAGCGCCTGGAAAAGGCGATGAAGGAGGCGGCGAAGCGTCTCGAGTTCGAAGAGGCGGCACAGATCCGCGACCGTATCCGCGAGCTGCGCGAGCTCCAAGTCTACGCCTGAGATTGCCGAATCCCGCACAGATGTGCTATAAGGTCAGCCGGATCGACGTGTATCGCTGCTGATCCCAACTGGCCCGCGCGCCAGCGTCCGCCGGGAGTCCGGGATGACGGACCCCAGGTGCCGACGTGTGGGCAAACGACTGGAAAAGGAGGCCTCCATGAAGCCGAGCTCGCCCAAGCAGATCACTTGGATCATCGGTCTCATCCTCGGCATTCTCGGACTGCTGGGTTACTTGGTCCCCACGCTTCCCGTGGTGCCCCAGTATGCCTACTGGCTCACCGCGGCGGGCTTCATCGTCCTGGCGCTGGGGACGTCCCTCAAGGGACTCTGACCCGCCGCCGCCCAGGGCACAGTGGGTTCCCTGGAACCCTGTCCGCTCGGCGGTGAGGGCGTCGTTGAGCCTGCACCACAATCCTCACTCCTGCGCGGTCTCGGGCGGGAATTGCTCGACGATCCGCTTCACCGCCAGGGCGAGGCGCTCGATGGGGTCTTCCTGGCGCGAGATGACGCCCCGCGCCCGTCCGCGCCAGACGGGCATGCCGGTCTCGACGTCGCGGAACTCCAGGTAGCAGCAATTACGCGTCCGTTTTCTCCTTCGACGCCGCCGGGACGTCGGGCTCCGTGCGCAGGGCGAGCTTCTTGCCCGCGGCGTCGACGGCCACCCGGCCGCCGGCGGCGAGCTTGCCGAAGAGCAGCTCGTCGGTCAGCGGACGCTTGATCTCCTCCTGGATCACCCGCCCCAGGGGCCGGGCGCCGAAAGCCGGGTCGAAGCCCTTGTCGGCCAGCAGCTTGCGGCCCGCCGGCGTCAGCTCGACCTCCACCTTCTTGGCCACGAGCTGGAGGCGCAGCTCGCCGATCATCTTGTCGACGATCATCTCCATGATCGCCGGCGTCAGGGCGTTGAACTGGAGCCGGGCGTCGAGGCGGTTGCGGAACTCGGGGCTGAACAGCCGCTCGACGGCGCGCTCGCCGTCGACGTTGAGGCGGCCGGGGACGTCGCCGAAGCCCACCGAGCGCTGCGCCATCTCGCGGGCACCGACGTTGGAGGTCATCAGCAGGATCACCTGGCGGAAGTCGGCCTGCTTGCCGTTGGTGTCGGTCAGGGTGCCGTGGTCCATCACCTGGAGCAGGATGTTGAAGACGTCGCCGTGCGCCTTCTCGATCTCGTCGAGCAGGAGGACCGCGTGCGGCGTCTTCGACACCGCCTCGGTCAGCAGCCCGCCGCGGTCGTAGCCGACGTAGCCCGGCGGCGCCCCCACCAGGCGCGACACGGTGTGGCGCTCCATGTACTCGCTCATGTCGAAGCGCAGGAAGGCGATGCCCAGCACCTCGGCGAGCTGCCTTGCCACCTCGGTCTTGCCCACGCCCGTGGGGCCGGTGAGCAGGAAGCAGCCGATCGGCTTCTGCGGGTCGCGCAGGCCGGCGCGCGACACCTTGATGGCGCTCACCAGCCGCTCGATCGCGGCGTCCTGGCCGAAGACCACGCTCTTGAGCTCGATCTCGAGCCGCTGCAGGCGCTCGCGGTCGTCGCCCTTGACGCGGCGCTCCGGGATCTGCGCCATGGTCGCCAGCACTCGCTCGAGCTCGGCCGTGTTGACCAGCTTGCGGCCGGCCAGCGCCACCGCGGCGCCGGCCTCGTCGAGCAGGTCGATCGCCTTGTCGGGCAGACGCCGGTCGCGCAGGAAACGCGACGCCAGCTCCGCCGCGCTCTCGATCGCCGGCCGGGTGTACTTGATCTGGTGGTGCTCCTGGTAGCGGTCGCGCAGGCCCTCGAAGATCTTCACCGTCTCGTCGATGGTGGGCTCGCCGACCTCGACCTTCTGGAAGCGCCGTGCCAGGGCCTGGTCGCGCTGGAAGGTCTGCCGGAACTCCTCCCAGGTGGTGGCGCCGATGCAGCGCAGGCGGCCGCCCTGGAGCGCCGGCTTCAAGAGGTTCGAGGCGTCCATGGTGCCGCGGCCGGCGCTGCCGGCGCCGATCACCGTGTGGATCTCGTCGATGAAGAGGATCGGGCTCTCCTGGGCCTCGAGGGCCGCCAGCACGCCCTTGAGGCGGTTCTCGAAGTCGCCGCGGTAGCGCGTGCCGGCCAGCAGCGCGCCCATGTCGAGGCGGTAGACGTTGGCGTTCTTGAACTGCTCCGGCACGTCGCCGTGGGCGATCTTCAGGGCCAGGCCCTCGGCCAGCGCCGTCTTGCCCACGCCAGGGTCGCCCACGTAGAGCGGGTTGTTCTTGCGCCGCCGCTGCAGGATGTGGAGCGTGCGCTGGATCTCGCGCCGGCGGCCGATCAGGGGATCGATGAGCCCCTTGCGCGCCATCTCGGTCAGGTTCTCGGTGAAGGCGTCGAGCAGGTCCGATTCCGTACGCCGGTCGGGCTCGAGCTCCTCGTCCCCCGCGGGAAGGGCCGGCTCGCCAGGCACCATGGGCTGGAGCTTGGAGACGCCGTGAGCGAGGAAGCTGACGACGTCGAGCCGCGTCACGCCCTCCTCCTCGAGGAAGTGGACGGCGTAGGAGTCGGTCTCGTAGTACATCGACACCAGGATGTCCGTACCCTTGAGCTCCTCCTTGCCGGCGCCTTCGACGTGGGCGCCGGCGAGCGCCAGGACGCGCTGGAAGCCGAGGCTGGGACGCGGCTCCACGAGCCCGCCGTCGTCCACGCCCTCGACCTCCTCTTCGAGGTACTCCACGAGCCGCTTCTTGAGCCGGGTCACGTTGGCGCCGGCATGGCGCAGCACTCTGGCGGTCTCCTCGTCCATGGTCAGGGCGTAGAGGAGGTGCTCGAGGCTGGCGTACTCGTGGCGCAGCCGCGCCGCCTCCGACAGCGCCACGCTGATCGAGATCTGGAGGTCTTGGGAGAGCCTCATCGTTCGTCGTGCCATGGTTGTTTCATTCCGCTTCCGCCGTCACCAGGAGCGGCATGTCGTTGGCCCGGGCGTCGTCGGTCACCTCGGCGACCTTGGTCTCGGCCGACTCCTTGGGGTAGACCCCGGCCACGCCCACGCCCTTGTGGTGAACCTGGAGCATGATGTGGGTCGCCTCGCCCTCGGATTTGTGGAAGTGCGTGGTGAGGACGTGGACGACGAAGTCCATCGTCGTGAAGTCGTCGTTGTGCAGCAGGACCTTCCAGCGCCGCGGACGCCGGACCTTCTCGCGCCGGTCGAAAGCCAGCTCGTCGTCGCGTTCGTCGTCGAATTCGAAGTCGCTCACGGACACCTCGCGGACGTGCTCGGTCCAACCCTATTCTATTCCAGATCATGCCGCCGGGCCACCGCTCACGGCACGGCCCTTGTGATAGCTTGCCGCTCCATGGCGCCGGCCGGGACCAACGAGCTGACGGTGCGCGAGCTGCGGCCCGAGGACTACCCCCAGTGCGAGGAGCTCCAGCGCCACGTCTGGGGCGAGGGCTTCCGCGAGCTGGTGCCGCCGTCGATGATGCGGATCAACCAGAAGCTCGGCGGCCTGGTGGCCGGCGCGTTCGACCCCGGAGGCCGCCTGGTCGCTTTCGTCTACGGCCTGCCCGGCCTGCGCGACGGCCGGCCCTTCCACTGGTCGCACATGTTGGGGGTCCACGACGACTTCCGCGGCCACGGCCTCGGGCGGGAGCTCAAGCTCTTCCAGCGCCGCTGGCTCCTGGCGCGGGGCATCGACGAGGTGGAGTGGACCTACGATCCGCTCGAGTCGCGCAACGCCCACCTCAACCTGAATCGCCTCGGCGCCGAGCCGGTGGACTACCAGCGCGACGTCTACGGCGACGGCTCGGCCAGCGAGCTCCACAGCGGCATCGGGACTGACCGCTTCGTGGTGCGCTGGCGGCTCGCCGATTCCGAGGTCGAGGCGCGGATCGCCGGCCGGGCCGCGGCGCCCACGGCCGCCCACCGCGCGGCACCGGTGGTCAACGCCGGCGACGACGGCCCCTTCGAGCCACCGTTCGAGCTGCCGGCGGCCGGCGCCTTGCGCGTCGCCGTCCCGGCGAACGTCCAGGCGGTCAAGACGGCGGCGCCGGAGACGGCGAGGCGCTGGCGACGGTCGACGCGTTTCGCCTTCGAGGCCTACCTCGGGCGCGGCTTTCGTGTGCCGCACCTGCTGGCCGAACGGGCCGCCGAGCTCTCCTACTACGTGCTGGCCCCGCCATGACGCTCCGTATCGAAGAAATCCGTCTGCGCGAGATCCGGCTGCCGCTGGTCGAGCCGTTCCAGATCTCCTCCGGAGTCACCAGCACTCGCCGCATCCTCCTCCTCGAGCTCCGCGACGCATCCGGCGCCGCCGCGTGGTCGGAGTGCGTGGCCGGCGAGGCCCCCAACTACTCGCCCGACACCGTCGACACCGCGTGGCTGATGATCCGCCAGTGGATCGCGCCGCGGGTGCTGGGAAGCTCGTTCGCCGCCGCGAGCGAGGTGGCGGCGGCCCTCGCCGTGGACTTCCGCGGCCACCTGATGGCGCGCGCGGCGGTGGAGATGGGCGCCTGGGGCCTGGAGGCCGAGCTCCGCGGCGTGCCGCTGGCCGAGCTGGTGG
>DASWIG010000329.1:0-6857 GCA_036397835.1 Thermoanaerobaculia bacterium | reverse complement strand
CCGCCAGTCTCAATTCTGAGAAGGAAAAGGGCTTGCCACGGGCCCGACGTCTGCTATGATCGGCGCCACTGAGTCGGGGCCTCGATCGACGGAGTAGACACGTGGAGTTGGCAGAATCGCGTCACGCCCATCCGGGGTTTGGCTCCGGAGGCGGCGAACAGACAGACCCGGGCGGGAGAGCCCGGGCTGTCCAGACACTAGGAGGGCTAGCCCCAAGGCCAAGTCAGGGGTCCATCGCCGGCGTGCAGGTTCGTCTTGGTCTTCATGGTAGGGTCCTTTCTCGAGGTCATGAGTGGCTGGATTGCCCCACGACGCACCGTCGTATGATGACCCGTTCGACCGGGGCTCAGTCGACCGCCTGTTCGGCGAAAGAGGAGAGTAGATGAGCCTGGAGCATCGCGACTTCCAAGACTTGGGCTTCGACGCTGTGCTCGAGGCCACCAAGAAGGTGCGGTACCGCAACCGCCGGTGCCTGGAGTCCTTCCTCGAGCGATGCCAGGCGGAGGTCTTTCGGGACCCACAGAAAGCACTGACGCTGCTCGTCGAGGGGCCGGAATACGTCGAACGCTGCCGTCGATCCCTTGGGCGGGATTACCCTGACTATCTCGCGCGGGTCTATGGAGCCTTGGGAACGGCGTTTACGAACATCCAGTCCCTGACCATGGCTTATCAGATTTTCAACATGGGGCGCTCGTTGGAGAAAGTCAGCGCGATCGAGCTTGCGGCCTTGAACTGTAGGTCCTCTCAATTGGACGCTATTTGCGGAAACTGGCAACGAGCCTTGGAGCTGACGAACGAGGCTGTACTGGCGTTCGAAGGCGATGTCGGCAAGTTGAGGGATGACAGGTCGCTGGCCACCGCGCTTGTCTGCCGTGGTCACGTTCGGGTCTCGGCATACCGGAAAGGCGAGGAGGTAGATCTCGACGATGCATTTCGAGACTTTCTCCAGGCGCTCCAAAACAGTCCCAGATGCCTCAAGAAGACCCGTCTCGCAGCCCTCTCGGGCATCGCCGTTGCCTCTGTCAGCATCTGGTACTCCGGCCAGTCGACCCGCTACGCCAATCCGATGGCCGTTGTAAAACTCATGGAGCGGTTCCGCACGAGCCTTCGGCGAGAAGATGTTTCTTCCATCTCGATGGTTGATGCACGGGCGAGATGGATGTTGGGGTTGTCACTCTTCAAGCTGATGGGCGGCTTGAGTGATTACGCGGAGAAGCACCTCGTCGACGCCCGGTCCGTCTTGATGGAAAACAGCTCCCCTCAAGACGCCGCCGAGCTGACGCTGGACTACCACTGGTGCCTGGTACACGACGATCGACTGGGCAAGGCGCTCGCCGATTGGAAGGTCGTGCAGAAGTGGATCGACGCGCTCCCGGAGAAGTGGCAGGTCATCCTCGGCATGTGGGGGGACGCGCTGCGCTCCCGGGCGATCGAGTTGAAGATCGTGCGCAAGGTGTTCGGCGAGCTGCGCGGCATCCGCGACGTCCAGCACCCGCGGGCCGCCCCCGCTCCCGCCGAGGACCCCGGCGAAGTCCTCGGCTGGTGATCCCGCGGGGCCGGGATCGGCCGGGTCTGGGTCGACCACCCGTTCAAAAGCCTTGAGTCTCTCCGGCGGAGCGGCGAGGCTCGACGGCGCTCGCTGACTCGAACGGAGTGAGCCACGCGGGCTGACCGGGCCATCGTGGATCCGGCGCCCCCGCTCGCCGCCGAGCCGGCATGTCAAGGAGGGTGTGAGCCCGTGCCCGACGACCCGGATTCCGACGACCCGCTGCCGACGCTCGAGGAGGCGCGCCGGCGCTTCGAGGTGTATTCGGCCGGCTTGCTGGCCGCGTTCCAGGACCTGCGGGCCGCGCTCGGCGACTTCCACGCCCGGTATCCGGACTCGGTGGAGCTGCCGGCCATGAAGCTCAGGCACGTGCCCAAGGGCTCGAGCATGGCTTCGTTTCTGCGGTTCATGGCCAAGCTGAGCCTGCTCGTCAGCCACGTGGACGACGTGCCGGACCGCAACGTGGCGGCGGCCAGGATCAACCTCTTGCACCATTGCCACCTCCTCTGCGAGGCCGTCGCCGACGTCGAGGACCTGGCCTCGAGAGACGATCTGTGAAGAGAGACTGTGAAGGCAGACTGAGATTGAAAACGGCGGGTGGGGATCAGGAACGACTCGGCTGGCCGATCGTACTCCTTTTGCTCGTCCCCACCCGCCGATCCTTTTCGGTCCGATCGAGAACGGCCCCCGGCCGAGCATCTGGCGTCTGCCTATGATTGCAGATTCTACGCGGCAGCGGAAGAGGCACTTGCCGGGCGCTCGGCCGGGGGCTCAGGGGTTCGGGCTAGTCGACGTCGTCCTCCTCGTGCGCCTCGAACAGGTCGTCGATGACCATGGCGTAGATGGAGTCGAAGGCTTCGATGAGGGCGAGTTCGGCTCCGGTGAGCGGTCCGCCGGCGGCGGCGGCGACGATGACGGTGAGCTGCTGGCGCTCGACGATCATGACCACCTGTTGGGCCGAGGGGTCCTCGATCAGGTCGCTGAAGACGCCGGACAGGATCGCCGCCCGGTCGAGCGAGTCGACCTTGTAGGGCTTGACGATCTGGTAGATGGCCTGCCCGTTGCCGAGCCAGGGCGCGAATTGGATGCGGTCGGGTTTCATGTCGTGGGCCTCCGTGTGTGCTGCGGTTAGAGGTGCGCTCGCGAGCGATCGATCGGGCGCATCGTCGCGAGGCGAGGCCCACGGCGGGGAGTACACCCCCCGTCACGATTTAAATCGTGCCTTGGGGACAATTCAGGGTGTCCCCCTGATCACTCAGGTGTACAAAAAAGGTCGGGGGGGGGCGGAAATCCCCCCCTGCCCCCCCTTTTTCAAAGGGGGGGTCCTGACGGCTCGCTGGCGCCTCGCGCGTGCGCGGACGCACGCCCATCCCTCTCCAATCGCCGAGCCGATGCGAAGCGAGGAGTCAGCTCCCCCCCTTTGAAAAAGGGGGGGCAGGGGGGGATTTCACAGCTCGAAGGCCGGCCCGGCCGCGGCCTTGCTCTCGCGCTCGAGGCCGGCGACGGCCTCGCGCACCACCTTGAGCACGGCGGGCGTGAGGTTCTTGGCCCGCAGGGCCTGGCGCAGCGCTTTGAGGGCCGCCACGCGCTCGGGGGTGCGGGCGGCGGCCTCGAGCGTGTCGACGAGGTGGCCGGCGGTGTCTTCGGCGGCGAGGAGCTGGCCGCGGGAGAGGTGCAGGGCCACCAGCTCGAGGGCCGGCGGCGCCGCCTGCTCCGGCAGGTCGAGGTCGATGAGGGCGGCGCGGCTGTCGCGCAGGCAGCGCTCGGCCCGCACCGGGTCGCCGGCGCGCAGCACCACCCCCTCGTACCAGTTGCAGCGCGCCAGCAGACGCGCGTCGCCGTGCTCGCGCGCCGGCGGCAGGGCGCGGCGGATCTCGTCCACGTCGCCGAGCATGGCGTGGAGGCGCAGCCACAGCTCGTGGAGCTCGGCGAGCTCCGGCGCGTGCGTGGCGTCGAGCAGGGGCCGCGCGCGGCGCAGGTCGTCGCCAGCCAGGTCGACGCCGGCGCGCGCCGGCCGCGGCGCGTAGAGCCGCACGGCGGCGCGCAACAACAGGGCGCGGGCGCTCAGCTCGCGCCCCTCCGGGGCGACCCGGTCCGCCACGGCACGGTCCGGGGTGGGGGTGTGCTCGGCGTCGCCGCCGAGGAGCGCGAGGGCGCGGTCGAGCAGCCGCAGGGCGGCCTCGTCGCGGTCCAGGCTCCAGAGCACGTCGGCCTCGAGCGTGAGGCATTCGGCGGCCAGGAGCGGCGGCTCCTCGGCGTCCGCGGGGTCGTGCTCGAGGGCGGCGAAGCCGAGGGCGCGCTCGGCGCGCACCGCCTCGCCGGCCTTGCGGTAGGTCCAGGCCTGGCGCGTCCAGGCCTGGCGCAGGCGGGCGGGGTCCTCGGCGCCGCGGTGGTCGGCGCGGGCTTCCAGGCTGAGGATCGCCAGGTCCATGAGCTGCACGGCGCGGCCGCGGTCGCGGCGCGCGTCGCGGCTCTCGAGGCACAGGCGCTCGTAGAGCTCCGGGGTGCCGAAGTGCAGGGATTCGCGCACGAGGCGGCGTTGGTCCTCCCACGGCAGCTCGCCGAGGCGCCGCGCCAGCTCGGCGGCCAGGCTCCGGCGCTGGCCGGCGTGGCGCACGGTGCCGGCGTCCATGGGCGTGCGCTCGGCGTGGACCTCGTAGAGGGCTTCGAGGTAGGCCAGCAGGCGCCGGGTCTCCTGGTCGGAGAGCTCGCCGCGGCGCACCCGGTTCCAGAACGACCAGCTCAGCACGCCCGCGGGAATGGGACCCACGCGGGCGATGAGGTCGCGCACGCGGGCGCGGAAGTGACCCGGCGCCAGGCCGGTCCACCGCCTGGCCGCCCGGCGGAAGGCCGCGGTGTCCGGATAGCCCACGAGGTCGCCGACCTCCGGCACCACCAGGTCGGTCTCGATCAGGAGCTGGGCCATGACCGCCATGCGCCCTTCGAGCATGTAGAGAATCGGCGACAGGCCGATCTCGCCGCGGAAGAGCGCCAGCAGGCGGTCGGCTTGGGCGAGGGGGGAACCCTCACCCCCCAACCCCCCTCTCCCAGGGGGTGAGGGGGGCTCGGATCCCGACGTCTTTCTCCCCTCTCCCCCTGGGAGAGGGGCCGGGGGTGAGGGTTCCGGGGAGGGTTCCCGGCGTTTGCGTCCCCGCTTCGAGAAGGCGGCGGCCACGTCGCGGCGCAGGGCCGGCAGGTCGTAGTCGGCTTCGAAGAGGTTGGCCTTGATCGGCTTGAAGACGTGGACGAGCTCCTCGGGCGCGCTCTCCCGGGCCCGGTCGATCTCGTCCAGGGTCGGCCGCGCCGCCCGCTCGAACAGCGCCAGGAGCTCGGCGGTTTCGTCGTTCATGGGATCTCCTTCGCGTCGCCGCACGCGGAGATCGACGCCCGGACCTTGTCGAGGCGCTCCGGCGTCAGCTCGCCGCCTTCGGCCTGCGCGCTGCGAAGCTCGCGCAGCGCCGCCATGGACTGGGGATGGACCGCCAGCGATTCGACCAGCGGCACGGTCTCGGCGATGGCCTGGCGCACCCTGGCGTGGTCGAGCAGGCGGCGGTGAAGCCTGGCGATCTCGATCGAGACGAGGGCCGCGGAGGCGATCTCGCCGCGCGCCAGGAAGGCCTCGCGCGCCTGCAGCATCAGCGCCTCGGCCTCGGCGTGGCGCCCCTGCTGCCAGCAGACGACGGCTTCGAGGTGGGTCGTCCGCACCTGGACCGCGCCGTCGCCGAGGCGGTCGCTGAGCACGCGCAGGCGCGGCAGCAGGCGCTCGGCGTCGGAGGCGTGGCCGGCGTCGAGGGACGCCCGGGCGAGGTGCAGCCGGATCGCCAGCATGAGCTCGGGCTGCGCCTCCTCGTCGATCATGCCCTCGGCCTCCCGCAGCAGCGCCATGGCCGTCTGCGGCGCTTCGCCGCGGCGCGCCGCGACCAGGGCGCGGCGTTTGAGGGCGCGCGCCAGGAGCAGCGGGTCGCCTTCGGCGGCGCGCAGGCGCTCGATCGCCTCGTCCGTGAGCTCGCAGGCGTCGTCGAAGAGTCGGCGGGCGATGTGCAGCGAGGACTCCAGCCAGCGGACCTCGAGGTCGGCCGCGGCGTCGCGGCGCGGCCGCGGCGCCTGCCAGGCCTCCCTGGCGAAGCGGAGGGCCTGCTCGGCGCCGGCGAGGTCGCCGGCCTGGAGCCGGGCCTCGCCGAGGCGTGCCCAGGCCAGGGCGCGCAGGTCGTGGAGCTCGTCGCCGAAGCCGGAGCCGTGCTCCTCGACCACCTCGAGCGCCAGCTCCGCCCGCGCCACGTGCTCGCCGGCGTCGCCGCGGGCCGCGGCCTCGCCGGCGGCCTCGCTCAGGAGCTGGAAGAGCGCCGGCGAGCGGAAGCGCACCGCTTCGCACACCAGGGCCCGGCGCGGCCGCGCCGGCAGGTCGCGGGCCACCGTCCACAGGGCCTCGGCCACCAGGCGCGCGTGCGGGTCGCCGGGGTAGGAGAGATAGATGCGGCCGTCCTCGGGGAGGGGGCTCATGCCCACGCAGAGCCGCAGGCGCAGGCGGCGGACCGCCTCGCGGCCCTCGCCGCCGGCGACCTGGCCGGTGAGCAGGCGGCGCCACGGCGTGGCCCGCTCGCCTTCGAGCGGCGGCTGCCGCAGGATCGCGGGCGTTTCCGCCGGCCGGCGCCCCCGCGACGGCGCGTGGCCCACCTGCTCCTGGAAGACGCGGGCGAACGACCGGTGGTTGGCGTAGCCGGCCATCCGGGCCACCTCGGCCACCGTCAGCTCCCTCTCCGTCGTCGCCGCCAGGGCCAGCTCGGCCATCTCCAGGCGCCGGCGCTTGAGGTAGACCCCGGGCGTACGGCCCAGCTCGCGCTCGAACGCCCGCAGCGTCGCCTTCGACGGCGACGCGATCCGTCTCAGCTCGTTGACGTCGAAGCCGGGATCGACGAACCGCGTCTCGATCGTCTTCAGCACCAAGGCCAGCTCCGGGGGCCGGCCCCGGCGATCGGCCCGGATGCGCAGGCGCACCCTGTCGGCCACTTCTTCGAAATACACGGACCCCAAGGTCTGATCGCTCATCAGACGTACCTCCTTCAAGCACGTTGGGGCCGACGTACTTCCTTTTGCTCGGGCAGGACCCTAGCACACCGTTGAGCGGAAGGCAAATCCGGGGGCCGTGCGGCGGCCAAATCCCCCCAACCCCCCGCGGCTTCGCCGCGGGAATCCCCCCTGCCCCCCTTTGTCAAAGGGGGGTACCTGACGGCTCGCTTCGCCTCGCGCGTGCGCGGACGCACGCCCATTCGCTCGCGCGCTGGTATGGGGGGAGAGTCGGCGGCAAGAGCCG
>DASWIG010000328.1:0-38542 GCA_036397835.1 Thermoanaerobaculia bacterium | reverse complement strand
CCGCAGGGCGCGGACGACGGCCGTGCCCACCAGGCCGCCGTGGCCGGCGACGTAGATGCGGCTGCTCGGTTTCATGGAGACTCCTGGTTCCGAGCTACCGACGAGGCTTCGCCTCGTCACCCTCACCCCCAACCCCCTCTCCCAACGGGAGAGGGGGCTCCATCCCCGTCATCTTACTCCCCTCTCCCCCTGGGAGAGGGGGTTGGGGGTGAGGGCGACGAGGCGAAGCCTCGTCGATAGCCCGTGAATCAGGAGGCCCCCATGAAACCGAGCAGCCGCATCTACGTCGCCGGCCACGGCGGCCTGGTGGGTTCGGCCGTCGTCCGCGCCCTGCGGCGGCAGGGCCACGACGACCTGCTGACCGCCACTCGCAAGGAGCTCGACCTGCGCGACCAGGCGGCCGTCAACGCCTGGTTCCAGGAGCGGCGCCCCGAGTACGTCTTCCTGGTGGCGGGCACGGTGGGGGGCATCCTCGCCAACTCGACGTATCCGGCCCAGTTCATCTACGACAACCTGATGATCCACGCCACGGTGGTGCACGCGGCCCACCTCTACGGCGTGCGGCGCCTGCTCTACCTGGGCAGCTCGTGCATCTATCCGCGCGAGTGCCCGCAGCCGATGCGCGAGGAGTACCTCCTGACCGGGGCTCTCGAGCCCACCAACGAGCCCTACGCGGTGGCCAAGATCGCCGGCATCAAGCTGTGCCAGGCCTACCGCCGGCAATACGGCTGCGACTTCATTTCGGCCATGCCGACCAACCTCTACGGCCCCGGCGACAACTTCGACCTCGCGAGCTCGCACGTGCTGCCGGCGCTGCTGCGCAAGTTCCACGAGGCGGCGGCGCGCGGCGTTGGCCAGGTCGAGGTCTGGGGCACCGGCACGCCGCGCCGCGAGTTCCTGCACGTGGACGACCTGGCCGACGCCTGCCTTTTCCTGATGGAGCGCTACGACGAGGACCTGCACGTGAACGTCGGCACCGGCCAGGACGTGAGCATCCGCGAGCTCGCCGAGACCATCCGCGGCGTCGTGGCGCCGGGGGTGGAGCTGGTCTTCGACGCCGGCAAGCCCGACGGCATGCCGCGCAAGCTCCTCGACGTCTCCCGCCTCCATGCCCTGGGCTGGCGCCACCGCCTCGAGCTCCCCGAGGGCATCGAGCGCACCTACGCCTGGTTCCGCGACCACTACGAGGCGGCAGTGGCGGGCCGCCGGGTGCAGACGGCGGTGGTGTAGGGGCGCACGGCGTGCGCCCCTACACCGGAGTCTCGCCTTGACGCTTCGCGAAGCCCGCGGGTACAGTCTGAGCCGTGTCGACCCCGTCCCCTGCAGCCCTTCGCCGGCTCGCCGTCGTCCTCGCGCTCGCGCTCGCGGCGGGCGGCTGCTCGGCGATCCGCCGGATGGCCGTCAACAGCCTCGCGGACTCCCTGTCGGCGAGCGGCGACGTCTACACCTCCGACGACGACCCGGAGCTGGTGGGCGACGCCCTGCCCTTCGCCTTGAAGACCATGGAGACGCTGCTCGCCGAGGCGCCCCGCCACCGCGGCTTGCTGCTCTCCACCTGCCAGGGCTTCACCCAGTACGCCTACGCCTTCGTGGCCTTCGACCTGCCGCGGCTCGAGGTCGAGGATTACCGCTTCTACAGGGAGCAGCGCGACCGTGCCCGCAGGCTCTATCTGCGCGCGCGCGACTACTGCTTCCGCGGGCTCGAGGAGGTGGCGCCCGGCGTCAGCGGCCGGTTGCGCGTCGCCCCCGAGGAGGCGGTGGACGCCTTCGCGGCCGAGCACGTGCCGCTGCTGTTCTGGACCGGTTCCTCCTGGGGCTCCGCGATCGGTCTGGGCCTCGACCAGCCCGAGCTGGTGGCCGACGCGCCGGCGATCCGCGCCCTGCTGGCGCGCGCCATGGAGCTCGAGCCGGCCTACGGGCGCGGCATCCTGCACGAGGCCATGATCGTGATCGAGGCCCTGCCCGAGGAAATGGGCGGCTCGATCGAAAGGGCGCGCGAACACTATGATCAGGTGTTGGAGCTGCGCGACGGCCGCAGCCCCTCGACCTGGCTGAGGTGGGCCGAGACGGTCTCGGTCCGGCAGCAGGACCGGGAGGAGTTCGAGCGACTGCTGAATCAAGTCCTGGAAACCGACCCGGACGAGGTGACGAGCGAGCGGCTGCTCACCATCCTCGCCCGCAGACGAGCCCGGATGCTCCTCGATCTCGCCGCCGACCTCTTCATCTGAGCAGCTTTCTTCAAGGGAGACGACATGCAACGGACCTACCGAATTCCCCGTCCCGGCATCGCCGCGACGTTGTTGGCGCTCCTGGCGCCCCTGCTGGCGGCAACTCAGCTTGCAGCCCCCGCCGACGCGCGGGTGGCGATCAAGATGGCCACCCTCGCCCCCGACGGCTCGGTGTGGGACGACCTGCTGCGCGAGATGGGCGCCGAATGGCAGGAGGCGACCGGCGGCGAGGTGGCGCTGCGCATCTACGCCGGCGGCGTGGCCGGCGACGAGCCCGACGTGATCCGCAAGATGCGCATCGGCCAGCTCCACGCCGCGTCGCTCACCATCGCCGGCCTCTCGAGCCTCGACCCCGCCTTCGAGATCTTCGAGATCCCGATGTTCTTCCGCTCCTACGACGAGCTCTTCCACGTGCTCGACGAGATGCGCCCGACCCTCGAGAAGCGTCTCGAGGAGAGGGGCTACGTGCTGCTCCACTGGATGCACGGGGGCTGGGTGCACTTCTTCTCGAAGAAACCGATTCGCACCGTCGACGACCTGCGCCGGCAGAAGCTCTTCGTCTGGGCCGGCAACGACGACCTGGTGCAGCTCTGGCGCAAGAACGGCTTCCAGCCGGTGGCGCTGGCGGCGACCGACGTGATGACGGGCCTGCAGACCGGGATGGTCGAGGCCCTGCCGTCGACCCCGCTCGCGGCCCTCTCGCTCCAGTGGTTCCAGCAGACGCCCTACATGCAAGACATCGGCCTGGCGCCCCTGATCGGCGGCACCGTGATCACGGTCAAGACCTGGAACCAGCTCTCGCCGGATCAGCAATCCAAGCTGCGCAAGATCGCGCTCGCCACCGAGGGGCGGCTGGAGAAGGAAGTCCCCCGGCAGGACGAAAAGGCCGTGACGCAGATGAAACAGCGCGGCCTGTCCCTGGTCGAGGTCCCTGACCAGAAGGAATGGCGCGACGCGGCGGAGCAGTTCACCGCCTACAAACGCGAGCAGATGGAGGCGGTGGACCTCCTCGACACGGCGCGCCGGCTGCGCGACGCCTACCGCCAGAGCCACGGAGGGGCCGGTGAGTGAGCCCTGCTGAACCGGGCGCAGAGGCGGAGGGCCCGCAGCGTTCGCGCCACGGCTTCCCCGCTCTCTTGAGCCTCGGCTTCGACCGCGCCGAGGGCTTCGTGACCTGCCTGGCCCTGGCGGCCATGGCGCTGCTGCCGCTGGCCGAGATCGTCGCCCGCTACGTCCACGGCCGCGGCGTGCCGGGCTCGCAGCCGCTGGTGCAGCACCTGACGCTCTGGGTCGGCTTCCTCGGCGCCTCGCTGGCCGCCCGGGAGGACAAGCTGCTGGCCCTGGCGACCGGCACCTTCCTCCCCGAGGGGGGCTGGCGCTTGGCGGCGCGCATCTTCTCGTCCACCGTGGCGGTCGCGGTCACGGCCCTGCTCTTCTGCGCGACCGTCCAGTTCCTGGCCACCGAGCGCGACGCCGGCTCGCAAATCGCCCTCGGCATCCCGGTGTGGGTCGCCATGCTGGCGTTGCCCATCTCCTTCGCCCTCATCGCCTTGCGGCTCACCTGGAAGGCGGCGACGACCGGCGCCTCCGCCACCCCGGGCGCCGCGGCGCCGGACGTCGCGGCCGGGCCGCGTTGGGCGGGCCGCGGCGTGGCGGCGCTCGCCCTGGCCGGCGGACTGGCGCTCGGCTTCCGGCTCAACGGCGAGCCGGAGCTCCTCGCCGGCACGCCGGCGTGGCCGGTGCTCGCGGTGCTGATCCTGGCCACCGCCCTCGGCGCTCCGATCTACGCGCTGCTGGGCGGGGCCGCCCTGGTGCTGTTCATGACCGACGACTTCGCGGTGCCGATCGCCGCGGTGCCGCTCGAGACCTACAGCCTGACCGTGTCGCAGACCTTGCCGGCGATTCCGCTCTTCACGCTGGCCGGCTTCCTGCTCGCCGAGGGCAACGCCTCGCAGCGCCTGATCGCCGTCTTCCGCGCGCTCTTCGGCTGGGTGCCGGGGGGCACGGCGGTGATGGCGGCGGTGGTGTGCGCCTTCTTCACTATCTTCACCGGGGGCTCGGGGGTGACGATCCTGGCCCTCGGGGCACTGCTCTTCGCGGCCCTCAAGGCGGAGAACTACCGTGAGAACTTCTCCCTCGGCCTGCTGACCGCGTCGGGCTCGCTCGGCCTGCTCTTGCCGCCGGCCCTGCCGCTGATCCTCTACGGCATCGTGGCCGAGGTGTCGATGACCGACCTCTTCCTCGGCGGCCTGGTGCCGGGGGTGCTCTTGGTGGGGCTGGTCGCCGCCTGGGGCGTGCGCGAGGGCATCGTGAGCGCGGCGCAGCGCACGCCGTTCAGCGGCAAAGCGGCGGTCACGGCCCTGTGGCGGGCCAAGTGGGAGCTCTCCCTGCCGGTCTTCATCCTGGGGGCGATCTTCTCCGGGAAGGCGACGCTCATGGAGGCGGCGGCGCTCGCCGCCGTCTACGCCTTCGTGGTGCAGTGCGTGGTCCACCGCGAGCTGTCGATCCTCCGCGGCGTGCCGCGGGTGCTGCGCAACTGCTCGGTGCTGGTGGGCGGCGTGCTGCTGATCCTCGGCGTGGCCAAGGGCCTGACCAACTACCTGGTCGACGCCCAGGTGCCCGACCGCATGGTGGCGTGGGTCGAGGGGCACATCGCGTCGCAGCTCGTCTTCCTGCTGGCCTTGAACGTCTTCCTGCTGGTCGTCGGCTGCCTGATGGACATCTTCTCGGCGACCATCGTGGTGGTGCCGCTGATCGTGCCGCTCGGCGTGGCCTTCGGCGTCGACCCGATCCACCTCGGCATCATCTTCATCGCCAACCTCGAGCTCGGCTACCTGACGCCCCCGGTGGGGCTCAACCTCTTCCTGGCCTCCTACCGCTTCGAGCGTCCGCTGCTGCAGATCTGCCGCGCGGTGGTGCCGATGCTGATCATCCGGACGATCGGCGTGCTGCTCGTCACCTACGTGCCGTGGCTGACGATGGGGATCTTCGAGGTCTTGGGGCGGACTCCCTAGCCCGGACCGTGCCGCCCCAAGCGGATCAGCTCAGCTATGATCTCGCCATCGTGAGAAGGATCTCGCCGCTCGTCGTCCTCGCCCTCCTGGCGTTGCTGGGGTGCGCCAGGCCGGCGCCGGCTCCCGCGGCGCTCGACCGCGCCGAGCTCGCCGCCCGCGTCCGCGGCGAGCTGCTCCACGCCTGGCGCGGCTACGAACGGCACGCCTGGGGTCACGACGAGCTGCGGCCGGTGAGCGAGACCGCCCACGACTGGCACCCCGCATCCCTCCTGATGACAGCGGTCGACGCCCTCGACACGCTCGTCCTGGCGGGGCTCGACGAGGAGGCGGAGAAGGCGCGGGCGATCGTCGTCGAGCGGCTCTCCTTCGACCAGGACTTCGAGGTCAAGAACTTCGAGATCACCATCCGCGTCCTCGGCGGGCTGCTGTCGGGCTACCAGCTCACCGGCGACGAGCGTCTGCTGGCGCTCGCCGAAGACCTCGGCCGGCGTCTCCTGCCCGTCTTCGACTCTCCCACCGGCATGCCCTACATGTACGTCAACCTGGCGACCGGCGCCACCTCGGGCGAGCGCAGCAACCCGGCCGAGATCGGCACCCTGGTGCTCGAATTCGGCACCCTGGCGAGGCTGACCGGCGAGCCGGCGTTCTACGACAAGGCCAAGAACGCCCTCGTCCAGCTCTACGAGCGGCGCTCGGACGTTGGGCTGGTGGGCGAGGAGATCGACGTCCAGACCGGCGAGTGGATCAATCCGTCAAGCCACGTGGGCGGCGCCATCGACTCCTATTACGAATACCTCGTCAAGTGCGAGCGCCTCTTCGACGACGCGGACTGCGGGCGCATGGTGCGGGAGAGCCTGGCGGCGATCGCCGAGCGGCTCGTCGAGGAGACCCCGAGCGGGCTCTGGTACGGGGTGGCCGACATGCGCACCGGCGAGCGCACCGCCTCCCACTTCGGGGCCCTGCACGCCTTCCTCCCGGGCGTCCTGGCGCTCGCCGGCGACCTCGAGCGGGCGCGTCGCCTCCAGGACTCCGCCCACGCCATGTGGACGCTCCACGGAATCGAGCCCGAGGTGCTCGACTATCGGGCGATGGAGGTGGTCCATCCCCGCTACCCGCTGCGGCCGGAGATCATGGAGTCGGCCTACGTGCTCCACCGCGCCACCGGCGAGGCACGCTATCTCGAGATGGGCCGCACGTACTTCGAGGGGCTCGTCCGCTGGTGCCGGACCGACGCCGGCTACACGGTGCTCGAGGACGTGGTGACCAAGGAGAAGGGCGACCTGATGCCGAGCTACTTCCTCGCCGAGACGCTCAAGTACCTCTACCTCCTCTTCGCTCCCGACGACGTCCTCGATCCGGACGAGGTGGTCTTCAACACCGAGGCGCATCCGCTGCGGCGGACCTGGTAGATACGGTTCGCACTTGCCGTCAACGGCTCGCGGCGTTTTTCGCAGGTCGTTCGCGGCGGGTGCGACGGCGGGCGCTGAATGTGGTAGGGTCCCCGTATTCAAGTCGAGCTGCGTGCCCGGAGCCGTGGACGGCTCCCGGCGTAGGCGGTGCGGGCCTTGTTCCGGCCCGCCGCATGGAGAAGCGAGATGGACGAGACCCGATTCGGGCGTCGCGGATTCGTTGTCCTCCTGACGGCTCTGGCGGCCATCGTGGCCGTGTGGCAGGGCGGCGCCCAGCCGTCGTCCGGCAACGGCGGCTCGGACAGTCTCCAGTTCGGGGACTATCCGGTCCAGCACCCGCCCGTCTTCCAGCGCGGCAACCGGCTCTCGCAGCCGCTGCCGGAGGGCTCGCCCGAGGTCGAGGCGTTCCTCGCCTTCTTCAGCCGCTACGTCCACGAGCGCGTCGGCGCCGAGCTGCCGGCCGACCTGCGCAAGATCGACGTCCGGCCCTTTCCTTCCACCCTCTACGGCGACATCGGCGTGGCCCCGCGCGACTACGGCACCGACCTGCCGCCGGGCGAGGCCCGCTTCGCCACCTCGAGCTACTGCCAGGACTGCCACGACGCGGCCCTGACGCTCGCCGGGCGCGACCCGCCGATGCGGGTGCCGGACCGGGAAGGCAACCTCTACGCCGACTGGTCGCCCTATGGCGAGTGGAGTGTGTCGCTGATGGGGCTCTCGGCCCGCGACCCGGTCTTCCACGCCCAGGTCGAGACCGAGCGCGACCGTCACCCCGGCGTCGATCCGGTGTCGATCGACAACGTCTGCTACTCCTGCCACGGCCCGATGGGCCAGCGCCAGCTCCAGCAGGACCTGGGGCAGGAGTTCAATCACTTCATGATCTATTCGACGCCGGACAACTTCGCCGGCCTGCCCAAGGAAGGCGGCGCCGCGGTGACGCCCGAGTTCGCCGAGTACGGAGCGCTGGCCCGGGACTCGGTCTCCTGCGAGCTGTGCCACCACATCGGGCCGAGCGACGGCGTCTGGAGCGCGGGCGGCGAGGTCGACTGGAGCGTCTTCTATGGCGCCCGTACCGAGGAGTACCCGGCGCGGGAGGACCCGCCGGGACCGCCCTATCCGTTCACCGCCAATTTCCAGGACAACCTGAACCGGCTCTACGTCCCTTCGGAAGGCGTGTCCGAGACCGAGGAGCCGATGCTCCTCCTGGGCATGGCGCGGGCCGAGCAGACGCCGCACATCCAAAGCAGCGAGTACTGCGGCGGCTGCCACGTGGTGATCGTGCCCAAGATCCCGGAGGGCTACCGCAAAGGAGCCCCGGTGCAGGGCAAGCCGGGCCAGACCTACACCGGCGACCCGTTCACCGACCCCAACGTCGGCCTCGCCTACGAGCAGACGACCTACTTCGAGTACGCCAATTCGGGCTTCCCGGCGCGCGACGTCCAGTGCCAGACCTGCCACATGCCCGGCCTCTCGCCGGCGGGCGAGAAGGTGGCCAGCGTCTCGCCCGCCTGGTACACGCCCGAGTACCCGGACATCCCCAAGCGCGACTACAACCGCCACCGGCTGCTGGGGATCAACCTCTTCGTCCACGAGATGTTCCAGCAGTTCTACGGCATCCTCGGCCTCGCCGATCCGCTGCGCGACGACGTGGTGCCCGCGGACACGGCCGCCAACCTCCTCAGCGCCGAGCAGTCGATCGTCCAGCACGCGACCCAGGGTCCCTTCGGCGAGGCCACCGCCGCGATCGCGGTGACCGCGGCCAGGGTCGACGGCGGAAGCCTGACCGCGAGCGTCACGGTGACCAACAACAGCGGCCATAAATTCCCCTCGGGGGCGGGCTTCCGCCGCGGCTGGGTGGAGCTCGAGGTGCTCGACGCCGGCGGTGAGGTGCTGTGGGCCTCGGGCTCGATCAACCCCTTCGGCGTCATCGTCGGGCCGGACGGCATGCCCCTGCCGAGCGAGTTCACCACCCAGGCCGACCGGCTCCAGCCGCACTACACCGAGATCACCCGCCGGGACCAGGTCCAGATCTACGAGGTGAGGACGCAGAAGCCGGTACACGGCACCGAGGGTCCTTCGGTGCTGACCACTCAGACCCTGTCGCTCTTCGAGGACGCCAAGGACAACCGCATCCTGCCCAGCGGCTGGACGCCGCCGGCGGACGTCCCCGCGGGCGCCACGCGCTTCGGCCTCGACCAGGCGACGCTGGCAACGATCACCGAGCCGCACGACGTGGGCGAGGATCCCGACTACTCCGACCCGCAGCTCATCGGCACCGATTCGCTCGTCTTCGAGATCCCGCTCGCCGACCTCGGCGGCCGACCGGCCCGGGTGCGGGCGTCGATGCGTTACCAGACCATCCCGCCCTACTTCCTCGTCGACCGCTACGTCGACGGCTATTCGAAGACGAAGAAGCAGTACGGGCCGGCGACGACGCGGCTGATCTATCTCACGGCCCACCTCGACACCAACCTGGGTCTGACGAGCGCCGGCATGTCGGTGGACGACTTCGACGTCATCGGGCAGTGGACGATGACCCTGAGCCGCGACACGGTCGCGGTGGACACGGCCGCGTACTGATCGAGCTGGAGAAGGCGATGAGCGAGCTGAATCGGAGAGTCTGTTTGAAGCTCCTGAGCGGGACGGCGGCGGCCACGCTGCTGCCGCGGCCGTCCCTGACCTGGGCCCAGACCGTGGGCACCTCGGCGGACGAGGTCGGCCTCTTCCTCGACCTCTCGGCGGTGCTGACCGCCGTGCCGCGCGCCGAGCTCGACGTGGCCCTGGCGCTCGAGTACATGGACCGTCTGGAGAGCCGGGCGCCCGGCGTGCTGCCGCGCCTGCTGACCGAATTCGCCCGAATCAAGGAGGAAGCGGCCGGCGACCCCGCGAAGCTGATCGACCTCGTGGAGGAACGCATCTGGAAGCCGGACTGCCCGCAGGTCTCCGTCGGCGGCAGCGAGGTCTGCGATCTCGCGGCGGCGCCGGAGTGCTGTCTCGCCCGCGACGTCCCCCTGCTCTGGTACACCTCGGCGCTGATGGTCACGACGGACCTGGTGGTGCCGTCGACCCAGTTCGAATACGGCAGCCCGGAGTCGTACCTGGGCGCCCTGGCCTGGAAGGTGGGCGAGGGACATCCGCAGGCCCAGTGCGGCGGCACCTACGGCTACTGGTCCGTCGCGCCGGGCGAGCCGCACAGGACGTCGGGATGAGCCTGCCGTCGACGATCGAGAGGAGGAGCCGCTGATGCCACGCTACGAAGTCGCGGCCGACCATTTCCCGCGCGAGGCCGCCCTCGAAGAGCGGCGCTTCGACGCCGTGATCGTCGGCGCCGGAATCGCCGGGGCCCTGATCGCCTACAAGCTCGTCAAGGCCGGCAAGACGGTGCTCATGCTCGAGGCCGGGCCCGACGAGACCTCGATCAAGGACCGCAACCTCTACGTCGAGAACTTCTACAAGGCGTCGCAGCGGGTGCCCGAGGCGGCCTATCCGGCGGTGCCCGCGGCGCCCAAGGCGACGACGCTCGACCTCTACGTCGACCCCTACGACGGCTACCTCGACCAGCGCGCCAGCGATCGGCAGCCGATCCCCGCCGCGGCCCGCAACGAGTGGTTCAAGAGCACCTACGAGCGGCGCGTGGGCGGCACCACCTGGCACTGGCTCGGCACCTGCCTGCGCCTGGTGCCCAACGACTTCCGCATGAAGTCCGCCTACGATCCGCCCGGCCCCGGCTGGGCCGACTGGCCCGTCTCCTACGAGGACCTGGCGCCCTGGTACGACCGGGCCGCGGAGGAGATGGGGATCTCGGGCGACCCGAATTACCTCTTCGGGGTCCCCCGCTTCGGCGACGTCTGTCCGCCCGAGTACCGGCACTACGCGCCGGCGCGCTACCCGATGCCGCGGATCCTACCCTCGTACTCGGACGGCCGCGTGGCCGCCGCCGTCGACGGCACCCGGATCAGCGCGCGGCAGCTCGGCGTCGACGGCTGCCTCGTCGTCTCGCCGACGCCGCAGGCGCGCAACTCGCTGCCCGGCTACCAGCAGCGGCCCCAGTGCTGCGGCAACAGCAGTTGCATCCCGGTGTGCCCGATCCACGCCAAGTACGACGCGACCGTCCACGTCGACCTGTGCCGCCGTCTCTACGGCCGGCTCTTCACCCTCGTGGCCCAGGCCTGCGCCCACCGGCTCGAGGTCGGCGCCGACGGCCGGGTGAGTCGGGTCGTCTACCGCAAGTGGGAGCAGGAGGGCGCCGACCTCAAGTACCACGACTTCACCGCCGCCGGCACCGTCTTCGTCGGCGCGGCCCACGCCATCGAGACCCCGAAGCTGCTGCTCAATTCGCGCAGCGAAACGCTGCCCCACGGCGTCGCCAACTCGTCCGGGTTGGTGGGCAAGTACCTGATGGACCACAACACCCAGCTCAGCTACGCCGTGGTCAGGGACCCCGTGTTCGGCTACCGCGGGCCGCTCTCGACCTCGGGCATCGAGACGCTGAAGGACAACCCGCAGCGCGGCAGCGCCGGCGCCTTCCGCATCGAGATCGGCAACGACGGCTGGGAGTGGCCCGACGACGCGCCGTACCAGACCGTGTTCAACCTGGTCGAGGGCCTGGCGGGCGGCGGCGCCGTCGACCTCGGCGGCGGCAAGCTCCGCGTCCACGAGAGCGGCGGGCTCTTCGGGGAGGAGCTGCGCCGCGCCGTCCGCGAGATCTCGATCCGCCAGATCCGTCTCGCCGCCCTGGTCGAGCCCACGCCCATGCTCAGCCACTACGTCGCCGTCTCGCCCCACCTCGACGCCCTGGGTCTGCCGCGGCCCAAGGTCGAGTACGGCATCACCGACGACCCTTACTGCACCCGGGGCATGGAGAACGCGATCAAGGTCCACCGGAAGGTCTTCGAGCTGCTGGGCGCGGTCCCGGGCCAGATCCACCACAAGCCGGTCGACCAGTTCGCAGGCGCCGGCCACATCATGGGCACCTACCGCATGGGAAGCGACCGCGCCGCCAGCGTCACCGACCGCGAGCAGCGCACCTGGGACCACGAGAACCTCTTCCTCGTCGGCAGCGGGCTTTTCCCGACGGTGGGGGCGTCGAACCCGACGTTCACGATCGGCGCCCTGAGCCTGCGGGCCGCCGAGACGATCCGCAAGCAGCTCGGCTAGCCGACGCCGGAAGCAGCGTTGCAGGCTCTGCAATGCACTTTCGCGAATTGCCGGAACTGCGCCGTAGGGTCTGCAAGGCACTTCTGCCAATTGCAAGAAGTGCCCTGCAGGGCCTGCGACGCTCCGTGTCAAACTCCCCCTATGAGAGCGGTGACACTGCCGGCCCTCGCGGCCGCCCTGCTCGCCCTCGCCTGCGGCGAGCGTCCGCGTCCGAACGTCGTCCTCGTCTCCGTCGACACGCTACGGGCCGATCACCTGAGCGGCTACGGCTACGAACGTCCGACCTCCCCTTTCGTCGACTCGCTCGCCGCTGCCGGCGTGCGCTTCACCGCCGCCTTCGCCCACGCCTCGTGGACCCTGCCCTCGCACATGAGCCTGATGACCTCCTGCCACCCCCAGACCCACCAGGTGGAGATCACCCGTAGCTCCCTGCCGGCCGCGATCCCCACCCTGGCGGAGGTCCTCGCCGCCGCCGGCTACGAGAGCACGGCTTTCGTGAGCTGGATCTACCTCAAGGCCGGCTTCGGCTTCGGCCGCGGTTTCCACGCCTACCACGAGCTGCTGCCGCCGCCCGAGCTCCGGGACTCGTCGACGCGGCACTCGGTCAAGGCCGAGGGCGTCGCCGGCCGGGTGATCGAGTGGGCGCGCGGGCGTCCGCGGCGGCCCTTCTTCCTCTTCGTCCACCTCTTCGACCCGCACATGAGCTACGAGCCGCCGCTCGCCTACGCGCGGCGCTTCGACCCCGGCCTCGGGAGCGTCGAGCCCGGCTCCTACGAGCGCCTGAGCCGCTACGTGGACGGCCTCCACGACGACGCGCCGGCGATCCCGCCCGCCGAGCTTGCCCAGGCCCGCGCCCTCTACGACGGCGAGATCCGCTACGTCGACGCCGAGCTCGAGCGGCTCTTCGGCGTCCTCGGCGAGGAGGGCCTGCTCGACGACACGCTCGTCGTCTTCACCTCGGACCATGGGGAGGAGCTCGACGACCACGGCTCGATGGAGGGCCACCAGTGGACGCTCTACGACGAGGTCCTGCGGGTGCCCCTGATCCTCGTCTTTCCGGACGGCCGCTTCGCCGGCGCCGTGGAGCCGCGGCTCGCCGGCCTGATCGACGTCGCGCCCACCGTGCTCGAGGCCCTCGGGCTCGCGGCGCCGCCCGCGTTCGAGGGGCGCAGCCTGCTGCCGCTGCTGGCCGGCGATTCAGCGCGGCGAGAGGAGGCCGTCTTCAGCCAGATCCGGCGCTTCAACCTCAAGTGGTCCCTGCGCACGCCGGAGCACAAGCTGATCTACAACCAGGCGCCCGAGACCGACGAGCGCGGCATGCCGCTGGCGGCGGGCTTCGAGCTCTACGACCTGCGCGCCGACCCGGGCGAGCGGACGAACGTTTTCGACCCCTCCTCGCCGGTGGCGCGCGAGCTGGCGCGCCGGCTGCGCGCTTTCACCGAGCGGCGGCCGCAGGGGGAGGCCGGGGAGGGCCCCGAGCTGACGCCGGAGGAGCGGCGGCGGCTCGAGAGCCTGGGCTACGTCGACGTTTCCGAAGCGAGGACCGGAAAGCGGCGGAACGATCCCGCCGCTACGTCCTCGCCGGCAACGCCTCGACCCGGTTGAGCAGGATCTTGCTCTGCGGCGGCGGCGCCGCGAGCAGGCCGATCATCTCCTCGACGACGCGGCCGGCCTCGAGCAGGGCGCCGAAGTCGGTGCCGGTGTCGACGCCGATGGCGTGGAACATGAAGGCCAGCTCCTCGGTGGCGACGTTGCTCACCGAGCCCTTGACCATCCTGTTGCCGCCGATGCCGCCGATGGCGCCGTCGAAGATGCGCACGCCGCTTTCGTACGCCACGAAGCAGTTGGTGATGCCGAGGCCGTAGCGGTCGTGGAAATGGACGCCGACGCGCTCGAGGCCGACGGTGCGCTCCACCGCCTTCAGGGTGCGCGCGACGTCGCCCGGCGTCGCGGTGCCGTTGGTGTCGGCGACCGCGACCATCTCGCAGCCGGCCGCCAGCAGCTCGCCGCACAGCCGCACCACGGTCTCCGTGGGCTGCGGCGCGTTGCCCTCCCCGAAGTCGCGGAAGGAATACGAGAGGTAGGCCCGCGCCCGGTAGCCCTCGCGGCGGGCGCTCGCCGCCACCTCGCGGGCCGCCGCCAGGGCCTCGGCGGTCGACATGCGGGTGTTCAGGACCGAGTAGGCCTCGGAGGCCGAGACGAGCAGCGCCACGGTGGTCACGTGGGGAGACCGGCGCGCTTCGTGGAAGTACCTGAGCTTGGGCACCAGGACGGCGATCTCGGCCTCGCCCGGGGCGATCGCCGCCAGCAGCTCGGGCGTGACCTTCATCGCCGGCAGCACCCGCGGGTTGACGAAGGAGCCGACCTCGACGTAGGGCAGGCGGGCGCGCCGCAGGGCGTCGAAGAGGCGCAGGCGCAGCGCGAGCGGCACCTCGGCCTCGCGGTCGAGCGCCTGCAGACCGTCGCGCAGGGTCACGTCGCAGATCCTGACTTCGGACAAGGGTCGCCTCCTCCCGGCGGCGAGGATACCATCGATGCCACGCGCCGCCGTTTCCGATAAGCTTCACGGCGAGCGGATCCGCTCGACATCCCTCCTGGAAACGTCCAAGGAGATCCAAAGATGACCAGAAGACAGAACCGGTGGAGGACGCTGGCGATCGCTGCGTCCCTTGCCCTCGTGGCCGCCTCCTTCCTCGGCCTCGCCACCGCCGCCGGAGCCCAGACCTTCGGCCGCGTGAAGTTCAAGGTCACGACCCCCGACGGCGAGCCCGCGACGGGCGTGAAGATCACCGTCACCTGCCGGGAGCGCGGCGGCTATCGTCAGGACCTCGAGACCAACAACAAGGGCGAGGCCGTGCTGTCGGTGGTCGACGCCACGAAGCTCTACCAGTTCCGCCTCGACTACGAGGGCTACCCCTCGCTCGAGGACGAGATCAAGCCGGAGCTGCGGCAGACCATCACCAGGGAGGTCGTGCTGATGCCGACGGCGCCGCCGCCGCCGTCCGCCGAAGCCCGGCTGACGCCGGCGCAGCAGGCGTTCAACGCCGGCATCACGGCGGCCCAGACCGACGACCTGGCCACCGCCCGCGCCAGGTTCGAGGAAGCCGCCGCGCTCGATGCGAAGCTGGCGCCGCCCCACCTCGCCCTCGCCGGCCTCGCCCTCGACGACGAGGATTACGAGACCGCGGTGCGCCATGCCGGCCGGGTGATCGAGCTCGAGGCGGACAACGCCCGCGCCTACCGGATCCTCCACGCGGCCCACACCCAGCTCGGCAACAAGAAGGAGGCCAAGGCGGCGCTCGACGCGCTCGAGGGCCTCGGCGAAGGCGCCGACGCCGCCGCCGTGATCTACAACGAAGGGGTGGCGGCGTTTCGCGTCGGCGACAACGCGACCGCCGAAGCCAGCTTCCTGCGCGCCCTGGAGCTCCAGGCCGACCTGACGCCCGCCGTCTCGGCCCTCGGCGTCCTCTACATGCAGAGCGGCCGCCACGCCGAGGCGGCGGCGATGGCCGAGCGCGCGCTCGCCCTCGAGCCGGGCAACGCACGGATGCTGCGGCTGCGCTGGGACGCCTACCGCGCCGCCGGCGACGAGGCCAAGGCCAGGGAGGCTCACGACGCCCTCGCCGCCGCCGATCCCCAGGTGCTGGTGAGCGAGCTCTTCGACGAAGGCGCCCGTCTCTTCGAAGCCGGCGACGTCCAGGGCGCGCAGCGGCAGTTCGAGAGCGTGCTGGAGATCGCCCCCGAGCACGCGCGCGCCCACTACCAGCTCGGTCTCTGCCTGGTCAACGCGGGCGACACGGCGGCGGCCCGCGAGCACATCCGGAAGTTCCTCGAGCTCGCTCCCGACGACCCCGAAGCCGCGACCGCCCGCGAGATGCTGACCTTCCTGGGAGAATGAGGAAGCTCGCCCTCCTCCTGCTGGGCGCGCTCGCCGCCCTCGCCGCCGGGGCCCAGGACCGCTGGCGGGGTCCCGACGGCGGCTTCCTGCCCTTCGCCACCGACGAGGAGGTCCTCGCCTTCCTGCGCGACGCCGAGGTGATCGAGCGCCGCGGGCTGGCGCAGGGGATCAACCGGCCGCTCAAGGTGCGCCTGCGCCTGGGCGCCGTCGAGGCCCACGCCGTCTACCGCACCGTCAACGTCAGGAAGCCGCGCGAGGAGAGCGGCGGCAAGGTCTACCTCGACTTCCACGACAGTTGCCTCCACGAGTGCGCCGCCTACGAGATGAGCCGGCTGCTGGGGCTCGACCACGTGCCGCCCTGCGTGGTCCGCGACGTCGGCCGCCTCCAGGGCACGCTGCAGTTGTGGATCGAGGACGCGATGACCGAAGAGAAGCGGCGGCGCGAGGGCAAGGAGGCGCCAGTGCCGGTCCTCTGGGCCCGCCAGCAGCAGACCCTGCACCTCTTCGACGCCCTGATCTACAACTTCGACCGCAACCAGGGCAATATGCTGATCGACCCCGATTGGAAGCTGTGGTTCATCGACCACACGCGGGCGTTCCACAAGTCCGCTCAGGTCGAGCGGCTCGATCGCGTCATCTGGTGCGAGCGCGACCTGTGGCGGCGGCTGCGCTCGCTCGACCCCGGCGAGGTCCTGCGGCGCCTCGACGGCCTGCTCGGGCCTGACCGCATCGCCCCGATCATGAAGCGGCGGGACCTGCTGGTGCGCCACCTCGAGCGGCGCATCGCCGAAGCGGGCGAAGGGGCCGTGCTCTATGTCGCCGGCACCCCTGACGCCGGCACCCCTGACGCCGGCCTGCCCTGACGCGTCATACGCTATCCAGGATCGCCGCCACGACCCGCGTCTCCGCTGCCATCGCCTCTTCGTGGTGGCCCATGAGCGCCATCTGCGCCAGGCTCGGCGAGGAGTTGACCTCGAGCACGGTGGCAGCGTCCGGGTCGGCGTCCGGGCTCTCGGCCTTGAAGTCGACGCCGTAGTGACGCAGCCCAAAGAGCCGCCCGATGCGGCGGCCGTGGTCGAGCCACGCGGGCGCCGGGCGGTCGAGCCGCTCGGCGACGCAGAGGCGGTTGAGGTTGAGGATGGGCGATCCCAGGTCGAGCACCTCGCCGGCCGCCAGCACCGAGCCGAAATCGAGCCCGCGGCGCGCCGCCGCCGACGTCCAGATCGGATCGCCGGCGAGCCGGAGCTCGAACGCGGCGCCGCAGAAGCGCCCGTCGGCGCGCGCGAGAAGCTCGCGCACGGCGCTCGTGCCGTCGCCCCGCAGCACCACCGGACGCCGCAGGTAGCCGAAGAGATAGTCCTCGTCCAGGAAGTCGAGTCGCACGTCGACGCCCGGGACCAGCGGCTGGACCAGGGCCAGATAGTCGTGCTGCCAGATCGCCTCGACGGCGGCGGCGAGCTCGCCGTCGCCGGCGACCACGGTCACCTGGCGTCCGCGGGCGCCGTGGTTCGGCTTGACGACGAGCGGATAGCCGTGGGCGGCGGCGAGCTCGCGGCCGGGCGCCAGGCCCAGGTGCGAGGAGAAGTCTTCCTGGAGGAAGCGGCCGGGGCGCAGGCAACGCTCGCCGGGCGGCACCCGGAAGCCGGCGCGCTCCAGGGCGAGAGCGGTGAAGAACTTGTCGTCGGCGATGCGCGAGGCGCCGGCGTCGTTCAAGGGCGAGAAGCCCCCGAGCAGGAAGAGACGGCGCGCGCCGCGCCGGAGCTCGCAGAGATAGCCCGTCTCGGGATCGAGCGGCACCACCTCGCAGCCCAGCCGGCGCGCCGCCTCCGCCCGCAGGGAGAGCATGGGCGAGAGCTCCCGCGGGGGGCGGGGCGCCGGGAGCTTCAACGCCGCAAATGACGCAGACATCGCGCCACCGTGGGCTTCAGCTCGCTGCGCTCGACGACCAGGTCGAGGAAGCCCTTCTCGAGCAGGAACTCGCTGCGCTGAAAGCCCTCCGGTAGACTTTGCCGGATCGTCTGCTCGATCACCCGCGGGCCGGCGAAGCCGATCAGCGCGCCGGGCTCCGCGATGTTGAGATCGCCCAACATGGAGAACGAGGCGGTCACGCCGCCCGTCGTGGGGTCGGTGAGCACGGAGAGATAGGGCAGCCTGGCCGCCCGCAGGCGGGCGAGGGCGGCGGCGATCTTGGCCATCTGCATGAGCGAGAGCACGCCCTCCTGCATGCGGGCGCCGCCCGAGGCCGAGACCACCACCAGCGGCGCCGCGCGGCGGATCGACTCCTCGATCGCCAAGGTGACCTTCTCGCCCACGACCGAGCCCATCGACCCGCCCATGAAGCCGTAGTCCATCACCGCCAGGATCACCGGCAGGCCGTCGATCTCACCCGCCAGCACGTGCAGGGCGTCGCTCACGCCGAGCCGGCGCTGATAGGAGCGCAGGCGCTCCTTGTAGCTCTTCGAGTCGGTGAAGCCGAGCGCGTCGACGGAGGCGATGCCGGTGAAGAGCTCCTCGTGCCCCTCGCCGTCGAGGAGCAGCTCGATGCGCTGCGCCACGTCGATGCGGAAGTGGTAGCCGCACTTGGGGCAGATGCTGAGGTTCTTGGCCAGCTCTTTGGAGTAGGTGACCTCTTTACAGCTCTCGCACTTGACCCACAGACCTTCGGGCACGTTGCTGCGTGGCCGGTGGTCGCGGATCGGCTTGGGCTTCTTGGCCTTCTTGAACCAGGGCATGGATCAGAGGTCTTCCTCGCCTTCTTCTTCGAGGTCGTTGGGAATGCCGAGGCGCAGGCAGATGCCGTCGTAGATCTGGCGGGACGCCTTCTTGGCGTTCTGGAGCTCGGCAAGGCGTTCCTTGACCTTCGACAGCTCTTCCTCGATCTGCTGGTCGAGCTCGGTGATTTCCTGGCGGGTCACGCTGAGCATATTCTCGTACGAAGCTCTCTGCTCCGGGGTCAACGACATGTCTTTCCTCCACAGGTGTCCTCAGCCGGGGCGCTGAGCATTCGTCGATTCTTTCACATCCGCGGCTCGCATCGGCGCCGGGCCGCCGCGCGGCCCCGGCCGAAGAGCCGCTCCTCGCAGCGCTGACGAAGGATACCCACGCGCGGCGGGCCAGGCAAGCCCCAGCCCCGACCCACCGCTCACCCGCCGCCTCCGCCCGGCGGAGGCTTCTCCGCGTTCGGAGGCGGCGCGGCGGCCTTCCGGGCCTCTTCCAGCTCGCGCTCGAGCCGCCGTTTCCTCGCCTCGAACTCCTGGCGCAGCGCCTCGGCCCGCCTCGCCATCTCCTGGTCGACGAGCTCCTTGAGGTCGAAGTCGGGCGGCGGCGCGGGCTCCTGCACGGGCTCCTCCCCGCCGGCGCGCTCATCGCCGGCCGGCGGCGCGGTCTGCGGCGCGACCTCGGGGAGTGTCGCCGGCGGCGGGCCCTCGTCCGGCGCGCGGAGAAGGAAGAACCACACGGCGGCACCGATCGCCCCGACGGCGGCGGCAGCGGCGAGAAGCTTGACCAGCGGCCGCCGGCGCCTGCGCGCCGCCGCCGGCGCCATGGCCACCGCCGCCGGCCGCTTCTCCTCGGCGGGAGCCAGGACGGGGACCGGGGGCGCGGCCGCTGGCGCCGTCTCCTCGCCTCGCGCCGGATCCGCACCCGCGATCGCCGGCTCGGGAGGCGTCGCGGCGGGCTCGGGAGCCGCGGCGAGAGCGTGCATGTAGCGGGCGAGCTCGCTCTGGCTCGGCAGCGGCTGCAGGCGGTGGAGGGCTTGCTTGAGGTCCTCTTCCATCTCGCCGGCCGTCTGGTAGCGCTCCTCGGGGCTCTTGGCGAGCGCCCGGCGGACGATCCGGTCGACCTCTTCGGGAATCGCGGGCACGAGCTCCCGCGGCGGGCGCAGGCGGCACTCGCGCACGGCGTCGAGCACGCCGATCTCGCTCTCGCCGGAGAAGAGTCGGGTGCCGGTGAGCATCTCGAAGAACACCGAGCCCAGCGAGAACACGTCGGAGCGCGCGTCGACGGGCTTGCCCCAGGCCTGCTCGGGCGACATGTACTGGAGCTTGCCCTTGAGCGCCCCCATCTGGGTGGTCGAGGCCTTGGCCACCGCCTTGACGATGCCGAAGTCGCAGAGCTTGATCTCGCCCTCGAAGCTGATCAGCACGTTCTGGGGCGAGACGTCGCGATGGACCAGGCCGAGCGCCCGGTTGTCGAAGTCGCGCTTGCGGTGAGCGTAGTCGAGGGCGCGCGCCACGGAGCTGGTGATCAGGAGCGCCAGCCCCATGGGCAACGGACGGCGCGTATCGCGGGCGGTGTTCAGGATGGTGCGCAGGTCCATCCCGTCGACGTACTCCATGGCGATGAAGAAGTCCTCGTCGACCTTGCCGAGATCGTAGATCTGGATGATGTTGTTGTGGTTGAGCTGGGCGGCGAGCTTGGCCTCGTCGATGAACATGGTGACGAAGTCCGAGCTCCCGGTCAGGTGGCAGAGGATCTTCTTGATGGCGACGGTCTTCTGGAAGCCCTCGACGCCCCGGCGGCGCGCCTGCCAGACTTCGGCCATGCCGCCGACGGCGATGCGCCGGATCAGGGTGTAGTCGCCGAAGACCTCGCCCTCGGCCGCATCGCGCGGCGGTACGATCGTCATCTGCTGGGTACGGAACTGGTCGAGCGCCGCGGGCCGCTTCGCCCGCGTCGCGGGGGGCGGAGGGCTCGGCGCCGCGGCCGACCGCGGCGCTGCGTCGTCGAGGGGAGGGGGCGGCTCGAAGATCGGCGGCGCCACCTCGGAAGGAAGCGGGAGCAGGTCCGGCAGCCGCTCGGGAAGCGCGGGGGCCGGCGGCCGGGCGATCATCTCGGCGGGAGGCCGCAGGGGGGGCACGGCGGTGGTCGCGAGCGCCGACCCGCTCGCCGCCGCCCGCGCCGGGGCCTTCTCCGCGGACGCCGGAAGGCTCGCCGCCGCCGGCCCAGGCGCAGCGGGCCTCGGCGCGGCCGGCCCGGGCGCGGCCGGCCCGGGCGCGGCCCGCTTCTTGTTGCGAGAGGGGAGCTCGAGCGAGGAGAGCGTCCGGTCGAGCAGGGCGTCGATCTCCGACGTCGTGCTCTTGGCCTTCGCCGCGCCGGGCGGCGCGGCGCGGGCGGCCGGGCGCGGCCGGCCGCCGGCGAGCGGCAGCACGCCCGAGAGGGTCTCCTCCAGCTTGCGGTCGATGTCGTCGGAGGGCCGGGGGGGCCGCGGCGGTATCGCCGGCGGCACGTAGGGAGCGCCTTCCACCTCGGCCAGCACCTCGCCGAAGATCTCGGCCGAGCTCAGTTGGCGCTGTTCCGGGGGCGCCGACAGCAGCGGCATCAGGACGTCGCGGGCTTCCTCGGCGGTGAACGGCTTGGGCAGGAGGGCGTCGGCGCGGTAATCGCCCGCGGCGACCCGCCCCACCAGGGTCGTGGGGATCATCACCACCGCTCCGGGCCCACCCTGGCCGCGGGCGAAGCGCCCGAGCAGGGAGCGGACCTCGGGGACCGCGGAGCTGGCGACGAGCAGCCGCGGCGGGCGGACGGCGGCCTCACCGAGGGCGCTGGCGGCACTGTCGCAGACCGCGACGGGCAAGCCGGCCGGCTCGAGCGCCTCCGCGAGGCGCCTGGCGTAGCTCGCGTCCGTCTCGACGACCAGGATGACCGACATGAGTCGCTCCGAAGCCAGAAACACAGTTCTAGCACCCGGGCGGGGGGGAGTCAATTCTCCGCCCGCCTCCCTTCTATACAATACCGCGACCATGCTCGTCCTCGGGCTCGACCCCGGCAGCCGCCACACCGGCTACGGATTGATCGACCGCCAAGGGTCGCGGCTCTCGTGCGTGGGCCACGGGCGCCTCTCCCTGCCGCGGGACGCGCCGCTGCCGGCGCGCCTGGCCCAGCTCAGCCGCGAGCTCGAGACCCTGGTGCGCGCGCACGCGCCCGACGTGGCGGTGCTCGAATCGCTCTACCACGGCATCAACCCGCGCTCGCTCATCGTGCTCGCCCAGGCGCGGGGGGCGCTGGTGGCTACGCTGGCGCTCCAGGGCCTCGAGGTCCGCGAGTACACGCCGGCCGAGGTCAAGACGGCGGTCGTGGGGCACGGGCGGGCCGACAAGGAGCAGGTGGCCCACATGGTGAGGCTGGTGCTCGGTCTTCCCCGCGCCCCGCTGCCCGCCGACGCCAGCGATGCGCTCGCGGTCGCGATCTGCTATGCTCACCGCCTGCGCCTGGATCGCCTCGAAGACCGGGGCTGAGACCGTGCGCGACAGGAACCAAGTGCTTGAAAACAAAGGACTTGCCTACCGCGAGGAGTTCCTTGACCGGTCTTTTTGGCGTGTGCTAACATGGCCGCTCACGAACGAGCCATCCTTAACCCGGGAACCCGATTCGCGGTCCGCGAGTCAATACCCCTAGAGGAGAACGAGCCTTGCCCGACATCGGCGGAACCTTCATGAAATTCATGTACCAGGGGGGCGCGGTCATGTGGATCCTCCTGGTCTTCTCGATCATCGCCGTGGCCGTGATCATCGAGCGCGCGCTGGTCCTGCGGGCGGCCAAGATCAAGGTCAACGAGTTCCTGGCCAAGCTGCGGAAGGCCCTGATCGTCAACCGGTCCATCCGCGACGCGATCAAGATCTGCGAGCAGTACCGCGGTCCCCTGGCCTCCATCATGAAAGCCGGCTTGCTGAAGTACGGCGAGCCCAAGGAGGACATCGAGAAGACCATCGAGACGGCGTCGCTCCACGAGATCGGCCGCCTCGAGAAGCGCCTCGTGTTCCTCTCCTCGACGGCCAACGTGGCCCCGCTCCTCGGCTTCTACGGAACGGTGTCGGGCATGATCCGCTCCTTCGAGGCGCTCGCCGAGCAGGGTCTGTCCAACCCCGCCGCCGTCGCCTCCGGCATCTCGGAGGCGCTGGTGACGACCGCGGCCGGCCTCCTGGTGGCCATCCCGACCCAGCTCGCCTACAACTACTTCATGAACAGCATCAACAAGTCGGTCCGCGACATCGAGACCTCCACCAACATGCTGCTCGAGACTTTCGGCGAGATGGAGCGCAAAGGCATCACGCCGGAGCAGGCGGGCGCCGGCGGCGCCAGCACCCCGGGCGGCAAGACCTGACCACGGAAGCTCAACCATGCGCCTGAAATCGAAACACCGGGCCGGTGCCTTGATCCCGACGGCGTCGATGGCCGACATCGCCTTCCTCCTCATCGTCTTCTTCATGGTGACCATCTCCTTCGAGAAGGACAAGACGCAGGTCACCCTGCCCTCGACCGAGCTGCGATTCGAGATCCCGAAGGAGGTGGCGACCATCTCCATCACCAGGCACGGCCAGATCCGCGTCACCAAGGGAGAGGCGATGTCGACTCCGGCGCAGATGGAGGACGTCCTGGGCTTCGCCTCCGACCTGGCGCTCCAATACCCGGGTCGGGCCGTCGTCCTGAAGGCAGACTCGGACGTGCCCTACGAGAAGGTCGACAAGGTCCTCGATTCCCTCAAGCAGGCCCGGGTCGAGCTCATCTACCTGCTCTCCGACGCGGAGAAGGTCGCGGACGACGGGCCCTGACAAGGAGGCGCCAGCGATGAAACTGAACAGACCCAGCCAGGACGCCGAGATCCCGACTTCGACGATGGCCGACATCGCCTTCCTGCTCATCATCTACTTCATGGTGACCGCGACCTTCGCCGCGACCCGCGGGCTCGACTTCGCCCTGCCCAAGGACGACGACAGCCCGCCCATCGTGGAGAAGGAGGACTCGGTGCTGATCGAGATCCAGCCCGACGGGCAGTACGTCGTCGATGCCAAGGCGATGCGGCTCGAGGAGATCTTCGACTACCTGAAGCCGAAGCTCGAGGCCAACCCCAAGAAGCCGGTCATCCTGCGGCCGCAGCCCAACTCCAACTACGGCTACATGGTCGACGTCTTCGACACCCTGCGCCACATCAAGGTCCGGACCCTCGACAACGGCGCCCGCGAGGCCTACCAGGTGACCTCCGCCCAGATCCGGGAGGCCGAGGAACAGGAAACGGACCTGGGCAAGGACGTCAACGTCTCCATACCGACTCAACGCGAGATCGACGCCTTCTGGTTCTAGGCGGGATCGCGCAACCAACCCGGGGCATACGTGATGGCAGAAGAAACGACACCCAAGCGGCAGACCACGGCGAAGAACGACGAGATCGATTTCGCCGCCGGCGACTACCTGACCTTCGCCGAGGAGGACGCGCAGGACCGCAAGCGCACGCGGATCGCGCTGGTCATCGCCGCCGTCTTCCACGGCATCCTGCTCATGATCACCTTCCCGGAGATCGTCGCCCAGGCCACGGAAGCGGCCAAGCAGCAGAAGCTCTTCGTGGTGCAGCAGGTCCGCTTCCAGCCGCCGCCGCCGAAGCAGAAGCAGGAGATCCCGAAGCCCAAGGCGAAGAAGGTCCCGATCCCGGATCCGACTCCCGACGAGCCGGAGCCCATCCGCATCGACGAGCCGGAGCCCGACATCGACATCCCGCAGGTCGACGACATCGTCTTCGGCATCCCGGAGGCTCCGCCGGTCGCCGAGCCCGAAGGTCCGATCTACGTCGGCGGCGACGTCAACGCGCCGGAGAAGGTCTTCGCGCCCCAGCCCCAGTACACCGAGATCGCGCGCAAGGCGCGGGTCCAGGGGGTCGTCATCGTCCAGGCCATCATCGACAAAGAGGGCAACGTCACCAACGTCAAGGTGCTCAAGGGCCTGTCGATGGGTCTCGACGACGAGGCGGTGAAGGCGATCAAGAAGTGGAAGTTCGAGCCTGCCACCTTGAACGGCAAGCCTGTCGACGTCTACTACAACCTGACGGTGAACTTCCGGCTGCAATAGACAAGAACCGTTCATGGCCTTCCAGGGGTCGCTCAAAGAGCTCCCGCTTCCCGACATCATCCAACTGGTTTCGGTGTCCGGGAAGACGGGAGCCTTCGTTCTCACCAAGTCCGATCAGACGGGGGAGATCTATCTCCACGACGGCGAGATGGTCCACTCCGCCGTCGGGCCGCTCGAAGGGGAAGAGGCCGTGTACGAGCTCGCCATCTGGCAAGAAGGCGAGTTCATCTTCAACCCCGGCGTGGAAACCGCGCAGCGGACGATCAGGAAATCCAATACGAACCTGTTGATGGAGGCGGCGCGCCGCATCGACGAATGGCAGGTTCTCTCGAAACGGATTCCGTCCACCCGGATGGTGCCGGTCTTCACCAACCAGGGCTCATCGACGTCCGTGTCCTTCACGCCGCACGAGTGGGCGGTGATCTGCAAGATCGACGAACGACGCTCCATCGAAGAGCTGGCCTCGGTGCTCGGAATGAGCGCCTTCGAGGTCTGCAAGCTCCTCTACGGCCTGGTGACCGCCGGCCTGATCGAGCTCAAGGAAGGCCTCGGCCAGCTCGAGATCGGACGCCTGCGGGAGATGTCCACGACCGAGCTCGTCGACGTCGTCCAGCGGATTCACGACCAGGCCGGACAGCTCCTGGTCAATCACCAGAAACGGCCGGAGCTGGAAGTGACGACGCGGCGCGCGCGCACGGAGCTCGAGTCCGGCAAGGGCGCGGACGCCGTGATCGACATGGTGCGCTCGTTCGAGCAGATGGTCTCGGGCGCCCTCGGCCCCAATCAGTCCAGGGTCTTTCTCGAGCGGGTCAATCAACTACTGAGAGCATGACAACTACTGAGAATGACAACTACTGAGAGCTCGAGCTTACGGCCAGCTTGAACTACCGCGAGCTTGAACCACGAACATCCCGGGGCATGGTCCACGGCAGTACCGGAAGGAGCCCGAAATGCGCAAGACACTCGTCTCGATATTCGCCTTGCTCGCGATCGCCGGACCGGCGTTCGCCGGTTGGGAAGAAGGCGTCGCCGCCTTTACCAAGAAGGACTACGAAACCGCCCGCACCGAGTTTCAGCAGGTGGTCAACCAGAATCCCGACGCCTTCAACGGCCACTACATGCTCGGCCTCTCGCTCGGGTTCCTGGGCCGCAAGGAAGAGGCCCTCAATCACGTGCGCAAGGCCTACGACCTCAACCCCAACGACCTAATGATCAAGGTCGAGCTGGGGCGGGCCTACATCAACATGCGCCGCTACGCCGACGCCGCCAAGCTCCTCGGAACGGTGGGCGACGCCGACCTCGGCAAGCTCGACGAGCGCCGCCGGAGCGCCTTCTACCAGATGCGCGCCGCCGCGCGGGAAAAAAACGGCGAGGAGGACGGGGCGTACGCCGACTACAAGAAGCTCGCCTCGCTCCTCCCCCAGGATGCCCAGATCCAGCTCAAGTACGGCGTGCTGGCCTCGAACGGCGAGCAGATGAGCGACGCCTTGAGCGCGCTCGACCGCGCCCACCGGGCCGCCCCCAACGATCCGGACGTCAAGCGCAGCTACATCACCGTGCTCAAGAAGCAGGGCCGGACGCAGCGCGACAAGAACGCCAAGAAGCAGACCTACCTCAAGGCCGCCAATCTCGCCGGTGAGCTCGTGAAGGCCGACGGCAGCTACGACAACCTGCTGCTCAAGTGCGAGGTCGAGCTCGGCGCCAGTCTCTACGGCGAGGCGGTCACGAGCTGCAAGAGCGCGAGCGGCAAGAAGCCCACCGAGTGGCTGGCGCTGTTCTACCTCGGGCAAGCCTATTCGGCCAACAAGCAGTTCGCGGAAGCTGAGCCCCCCCTCGCCCAGGCCGAGCAGCTCGCCAAGCGGGCGGAGGACCTGAGGAGCGTCAGGAAGCAGATCGGCTTCGTCTACGAGAAGCAGAAGAAGTACTCCCAATCGATCGAGGCCTACGAGAAGGCCGGCGACCCGGCGGGCGTGGCGCGGGTCAAGGAGAACGAGGCGACGGCGCGCGAGAACGAACGGATCGAGGTGGAGAACGCGCGGATCGAGGAGATGCGCAAGGAAGCCGAAGAGCTCGAGAAGCAGCTCAAGGAGCTCGAAGGCGGCGGTGGCGGCGGCCGCTGATCCGGCCCTCTCCGAGCTCGACCACGCCGGGATCGCCCGCAGCCTGTCGCAGATCGCCGACCACCGCCGCGATCTCGCCGACGCCTTCTTCGAGCGTCTCGAGGTGATCGAGCTGCCGCCGGAGGACCAGCACGGCGGCATCCGGGTGCGGCGCGAGTCGGGCGTGGCCGTGCGCCTGGTGCGCCGCGAGCGCACCTGGCTGGCCACCCGCGACGGCATCTCGCGCGAGACTTTCAGCGGCGCCGTGCGACGGGTGGCACGGGCCTTGCCGCGCACGGCGTATCCCGAGCCGCTCTTTCCAGAGGAGACGTGGACGGAGGCGCCGGAGGCGCCGGAGGTCCTCGAATTCCCCGCCGCGCTGACGCGCGCCTTGCGCGCCCACCACGTGAAGCTCTCCTACCGCCTGACCGTGCGGCGGCACCGCCGCTGGGTACGGGTGATCGGCACCCAGCTCGCCTCGGGCGTGGAGCGGGAGTCGTTCTACAGCTTCGAGGCCGAGACGCCCTGGGGCCGCGGCGGCGGCCTCTTGACGGAGCTCGGCGAGCGCGCCGCCGAATCGCTGGCGGGGAATCTCGTGCACGCCTGGCGGGCGCGCGAGGCGGCGCCGCCGGAGCCGCGCCAGAGCACGGTGGTGCTGGCGCCCGCGGCGACCGCCGTGCTGCTCCACGAGGCCGTGGCCCACGCTCTCGAGACCGACACGCTGGAGCTCGGCGGCCATCCCGAAGCCGCCATCGGCGTCGAGCTCGGCGCCGCCTGCCTCGACGTGTTCGACGATCCGGCGACCGCGCCCGAGGGCGTGCGCCGCAAGGCCGACGACGAGGGCCACCCGGTGGTGCGCCGCTGCCTGCTGCGCGGCGGCAAGGTGGAACAGCCGCTCGCCGACGGCGTCTGGGCGCGGCGCTCCGAGATGCTGCGCGCCGGCGCCGGGCGCCGCGCCCACCGGCACCTGCCGCCGGCGCCGCGCTCCACCCATCTCGAGCTGATGGGCGGCAAGGCGGCGCGCGAAGAGCTGATGGCGGCCGCGGAAGGCGGCCTCTTCCTGCCCGAGGCCGAGCGCGGGCGTCTGGATCCGCGCACCGGCGAGCTCGAGCTGCGTTTCGCCTACGGCTTCCGCATCCGCAACCAGGCCCCGGGCGTCCCCGTGGGCCCGGCGACGCTGCGCGGCCACGTGAGCGACGTGCTCAAGGCGGTGGCCGGCGTCGCCGGCGACGCCGCGTGCGCCGGCGCCGGCTGGTGCGCCAAGGGCGGCCTCAAGCTGCCGGTGTGGGCCACCGCGCCGGACGTGCTGCTCGCCGCCGTGAGGATCGAGCCGTGACGACGCCGGTCGGCGAGCGGCTCGCCGAGGTGCTGGAGCGCCTCGCCGGCCGGTGGGACGCCGCGGAGGTCTTCCACAAGACCGGCCGTTCGCGCTCGGTGCGCTACGCGGGCGGCGCGAGCTGCAGCGCCTTCCACCAGGAGGAGGGCTGGGCGGCGCGCGCCGGCGACGGGAGGCGCTCGTTCTTCTACGCCGCCACCGGCGCTCCGCGGCCGGACGCCCCGTGGCCCGACGCCGACGGCCGCGGCTTGCGCCTGCCGCCGGCCAGGTTGGTGCCGGAGTGGACGCCGCCGCTCGACCTCGACGCCTCCCTGCTGGGCGAGAACGAGGCCCAGGCCTTCTTCGAGGGTCTTGACCGCGAGCTGGCGCGCGAGCTGCCCGGCGCCCGCCTCGCCCGCGGCGAGCTCGACGACGGCTCGAGCGAGGCCCACCTGGCGTCGAGCCGCGAGGTCGCGGCGCGGGTGCGGCGGCGCGCCGCCACCCTCTACCTCGAGGCCGTCGGTCCCGTGCGGGGGGGGCGCGCCGTGACCCTGCGCGCCGTCGAGCGCGAGGCGCGGCGCTTCCAGCCTCTCGCCCTCGCCCGCCGCCTCGCCGACCGCCTGGCGATCGGCGAGCGCGGCACGGCGCCGGCGCGCGACCGCGGCGAGTTCCTGCTGGCGCCGCCGGTGGTGGTGAGCCTGCTCGACGCGCTCTCGCCGCTGTGGATCGGCCCCGGCGCGGTGGAGCGGATCGGCCAGCTCGTGGACCGCCGCGGCCGCGTGGGCAGCCCGGCCCTCACCCTGGTCGACGACGGCCGGCTGCCCGGCGGCGTGCTGTCGGCCCCCGTCGACGGCGAGGGCCAACCCACGCGCGAGGTCGTGCTGGTGCAGGAGGGCCTCTTCCGCCAACCGCTGCTGGCCTGGTGGCAGGCCACGCCGTCGACCGGGCGCGCCTCCGGGTGCGCCGCGCGCCCGGGTTGGCGCGACCTGCCCAGCCCCGGACCCACCCACTTCTACCTGCGCCCCGACCCGGCGCTGCGCGCCGCCGCCCTCGTGGAAGGGCTGAGCCGGGGATATTATCTGCTCGACGTCGAGGGGGCGCCGCGCCTCGAGGAGGCGCCGCGGCGGTTCGCGCTGCCGGTGTGCGGCTTCGCGATCGACGGCGGGCGCCCCACCGGCTCGGTCAGCGGCGCCTGGCTCGTGGGCACGGTCACTGCCTTCCTGAACGGCATCCTCACCGCCGCCCGCGACCTCACCTTCCTGCCGTCGCGCTCGGGTCTCGTCGGAGCGCCCACGCTCCTCGTCAAGGGGCTCGAGCTGCGGCGCCGCCGCGACCGCTCCCGCGACTGAACGCCCAACCACAGACCGAACACAGGACCGATACCTATGCGATCAGGCATCCTCGGGCTGCCGAAGTCCGGCAAGACCACCCTCTTCAACACGCTGACCGCCTCCCGTCACGAGACCGACAAGTTCGCGGCGTCGAAGAAGACGCACGTGGCCGTGGCCACGGTGCCCGACCCGCGGCTGGCGCGGCTGCGGCCGCTCTTCAACCCGCGGCGCTACACCCCCGCCACGGTGGAGGTCGTCGACGTGCCGGGCCTGCGCAAGGGCGAGGGCGCGGAGAGCCTCGACCTCGCCGAGCTGCGCACCGTCGACGCCCTCGTGCACGTGGTGCGCGCCTTCGACGATCCCGAGCTCCTCCATCCGCTGGGCTCGGTCGACCCGGCGCGCGACGTGGCGAGCGTGGACCTCGATCTCGTGCTGGCCGACATGGAGGTCGTGGAGAAGCGCCTCGACCGCCTGCGGCGAGCCTCCAAGAGCGGGCCGAAGCCCGAGGAGACGAGAGAGCTCGAGCTGCTCGCGGAGGTGGTGATGCCGGCCCTGGAGGAGGAGAAGCCGCTGCGCGCGGTGGCGCTCGCGGCCGACGACGACAAGCGCCTGCGCGGCTTCCAACTCCTCTCGGCCAAGCCCATGCTGCGGGTCCTCAACGTGGGGGAGGACCGGGTGGCCACGGCCTCGGCGGCGGACTTCGGGATGTCCGGCTCGGGCATGGGCGACGCGAACACCCGCACCGTGGTGGTCTCGGCGCCGATCGAGCACGAGATCGCGCAGCTCGGCGCCGACGAGCAGAGGGAGTTCCTCGACGACCTGGGGCTCGCGGAGCCAAGCCTGGACCGGGTGCTGCGGGAGACCTACGAGCTCCTGGGCCTCATCTCGTTCTTCACCGTGGGCGAGGACGAAGTGCGCGCCTGGACGATCCGCCGCGGCACCCGGGCGCGCGAAGCGGGCGGCGCGATCCACAGCGACATCGCCCGCGGCTTCATCCGCGCCGAGGTGGCCTTCTGGGAGGACCTGGCGCGGCTGAAGACCCTGGCGGCCTGCCGCGAGCAAGGGCTGCTGCGGCTCGAGGGCAAGGACTACGAGGTCAAGGACGGGGACGTGGCCCATTTCAGATTCAACGTGTGATCGCCTCGACCGGATTGACGAGCACGCCCACCCCCGAGACCTCGACCTCCACCTGGTCGCCGTCGGCGAGCGCTCCGACCCCCGGCGGCGTGCCGGTGAGCACGACGTCGCCCGGCTCGAGGGTCATCATGCGCGAGACGTAGACGAGGATCTCGATCACGCCGAAGAGCATGTCGCCCGCGCGTCCGCGCTGGCGCTCCTCGCCGTTGACTCGGGTCACCACCTCGATATCGTCGAGCTCCGGCTCGACGAGCACCGCCGGCCCGAGGGGGCAGAAGGTGTCGAAGGACTTGGCGCGGGCGAAGGTGGGATCGCGGCGCTGCAGGTCGCGGGCGGTCACGTCGCAAGCGCAGGTGACGCCGAGCACGGCGGCCCGGGCCTGCTGCGCCGTGGCGCGCCGCAGCAGGCGGCGGACCACGACCGCGATCTCGCCTTCGTGCTCCACCCGCTCGCTCTCCGGCGGCAGCAGGATGGGCGCGCGCGGCCCGACTACGGACGACGGGGCCTTGAGGAAGATCACCGGCTCCCTCGGCACCGCATTGCCGAGCTCCGCGGCGTGCTCGGCATAGTTGCGCCCGATGCCCACGATCTTCCCCGGCACGATCGGCGCCAGCAGCGCGGCGGCACCGAGGTCGACCGGCCGCCCGAGCTCCCACGCCGACGGCCGCTCGACGAACGGGTCCGAGAAGAGCACGCGGCTCCTCCCGTCGGCGTCGGTGGCGGCGTAGAACCCTTCCGGACCGATGCGATGGAGCAGCATGGGTGAAACGCGGGCGAAAACGAAAGCCGCCTCACTCGGTGATGAGGCGGTCGGGACGGCGGCGGAAGTGCGCGGAGGGAGGTCCGTCCCTAGAAGTTGCCGCCGCCGTCGTCCGGGTCTTCGCCGAGGTCGTCGTAGAGCGGGACGCCGCCGTCAAGGGCGGTCGGGTTGCCGTACGAGCCTCCGGTGGGCAGGTTCAGGAACTGGTCGACGGAGTAGCCGGCGCCTGCCCCGACGTCGCCGCCCTGATCGGCCTCGGCGTCGTAGCGAACCTCCTCGGTCACGTTGCCGTCCTCGTCGACCTTGGTCTCCACGAGGTCGTTGGGCGACCAGCCGATGAAGCGCGTGGAGGTGTCGAGCTGGTAGCCGAAGCCGCTCTCCTCGAAGACCGAGACGACGTCCGCGATGTCCTCGTTGGGGATCGCGACCCAGTTGCCGCGGTCGGTGAGGAACATCGAGACCTGGGGGTCCCACTCGGCCTGCACCGGGCGGTAGCGGGTCTCGAAGGTGGTGCCGTTCTTGAGCGTCACCGTGAAGAAGAGCGCCTGGGCGCTGGTGGCCACGAGCAAGAGCACGGCGGCGAGGGCGATGGAGCGAAGGGCTGTGTTCGTCATGGGCCTGTTCGTCATGGGCCTGTTCGTCATGGGCCTGGTCGTCATGGGACCTCCGGCGACACGTTGGTTCGGCGATAGTATAGCACTTTTCGAATGAGCCGTCCATCAGTCGTCCACAGGCGATCCGCCTCGGCGTATAATGGCCCTGCGCTTCCGGCGCGCCGGCGGGCGAAGCGACTTGGAGGCTGACATGGAATCCCAGACAGGCACCTTGCGACTGAAGACCGGCCTCGCCGAGATGTTGAAGGGCGGGGTGATCATGGACGTGACCACGGCGGACCAGGCGAAGATCGCCGAGGACGCCGGCGCGGTGGCGGTGATGGCGCTCGAGCGGGTGCCGGCGGACATCCGCGCCCAGGGCGGCGTGGCGCGCATGGCCAACCCGGTGAAGATCCGCCAGATCATGGCGGCGGTCTCCATCCCGGTGATGGCCAAGTGCCGCATCGGCCATTTCGTGGAGGCCCAGATCCTCGAGTCCCTCGGCGTCGACTACATCGACGAGAGCGAGGTGCTGACGCCGGCCGACGAGCGCCACCACATCGACAAATACGCCCTCAAGGTGCCGGTGGTGTGCGGCGCCCGCGACCTTGGCGAGGCCCTGCGCCGCATCGCCGAGGGCGCGGCCCTGATCCGCACCAAGGGCGAGCCCGGCACCGGCAACGTCGTCGAGGCGGTGCGCCACCTGCGCGAGATCACCGGCGGCATCCGCCGCCTCGCCACCCTGCGGCCCGAGGAGCTGATGGCCGCGGCCAAGGAGCTCGCCGCGCCCTACGAGGTGGTCAAGCTGGTGGCCGAGACCGGCAAGCTGCCGGTGCCCAACTTCTCGGCCGGCGGCATCGCCACGCCCGCCGACGCGGCGCTCATGATGCAGCTCGGCGCCGAGGCGATCTTCGTGGGCAGCGGCATCTTCAAGAGCGAGGACCCGGCGCGCCAGGCCGCGGCGATCGTCAAGGCCACGACCCACTTCCGCGACCCCCACGAGCTCGCCCGGGTGTCCGAGGAGGTCGGCGAGCCCATGCCCGGCCTCGAGATCGACAAGCTCGAGGCCGCCGAGCTGCTCCAGGCGCGGGGCTGGTAGTCGCACCGATGACGGCGGTCGGCGTCTTCGCCCTGCAGGGCGATTTCTCGGCCCACGAGCGCCGGCTCGCCGGCCTCGGAGCCGAGGTGCGCGAGGTGCGGCGGCCGGCGCAGCTCGCGGGGCTCGCGGGGCTGGTGATCCCCGGCGGCGAGAGCTCGACGCTCCTCTACCTGATGAACCACGACCCGTCCTGGTGGCCGGAGCTGGAGACGTTCCACGGCGCGGGCGGCGCCCTCTTCGGCACCTGCGCCGGCCTCATCCTGCTGGCGCGCGAGGTCGAGCCGGCGCAGCGCTCGCTGGGCCTTCTTGACGTCGCCGTGGCGCGCAACGCCTACGGCCGCCAGGTCGACTCCTTCGAGGCCCGGGGCGCCTGGAGCGACGGCCGTCCCCTGGAGATGGTCTTCATCCGCGCGCCGCGCATCCTCCGCGTCGGACCGGAGGTCACGGTCCTGGCCCGGCACCGCGAGGAGCCGGTGCTCGTCGAGCAGGGCCGGGTGATGGCCGGCAGCTTCCACCCCGAGCTCACCGCCGACGCCGCCGTCCACCGCCGCTTCCTGGAGCTCGCCGGCAGCCGTCGTTCTTCTCGTGCGAAACCTGGGCGGAGGTCTCTGGGAGGTCCGCACTGACGTCAGGCCGATCGGTTGCGGGTCGCCGGGGTTTTGGGGCAGGCTTGAACCATGGGGACCGTGAAGACGACGGCATCGTGGATCGCCTGGACGCTGGCGGCTGCCGCGCTGGCGGCCGAGCCGATCCTGTTCGTCGACAAGGCCCAGGGCGAGGCCGCCTTGCGGATGATCCGCGCCGGCGACACGGTGCGTTTCCACTGCCTGCCGTGCTCCGACGTGGCCTACAGCCCGGTCGAGGTGCGAAGCCGCGAGCTCCGGCCCCACGGCGGCCGCTGGCGGCTGCTGCTCAACGGCGACGCCGTGGAGGTGTCCGCGGTCTACGTCGATTCGGGCTACGGCGAGGGCTGGGAGAACCTCGCATTGCTGCTCGGCTTCGTCGACGACTCGATCGCCCGCGAGCTGAAGCCGTCGCTGGCCGAGGCCTCGCGGCTCGCCCCGCACACCGGCCGCTGGGCCGGCACCCTCGGCGAGGCTCCCGTCGAGCTGGAGCTCCTGGTGCGCGAACGCGGGCTCGTGGGCTCCTACACTGCGGCGGGCACCGCGGCGGGCACGGCGGCGGGCGGCGAGACGTTCCGCCTCCTGGCCACGGCCTTCGGCGGCCCCCGCGGCGCCGAGACCCTGGCGCTGATCGAGCGCGACGACGACGACCGCGTGACCGCGACCCTGCGCGGCGTGCTCGACGCGGCGGGGACTTTCGAGGGCACCCGCACCCCCCTCGACGGCTCGCCGGCGCAGGCGTTCGCCCTGCGCCGCGCGAAGTGAGTGCGCCCGCGCCCCCCCAGGGCGTGAGCCCTGGGTCTCGGGGACCGCGCTATGATGGGTCCGCTGAAACCCGACCATCAGGAGGACCACCATGGAAGCCAAGAAGCTCGTCGCCCAGCTCACAGCGAGCAAGCAATACTTCGACCGTTCGACCGAGTGCCTCACCGAGGACGACTCGACCTTCGCCCCCTCCGACGGCCTGATGACCGCGGCCCAGCAGGTGGCCCACGTCGCCCAGACCGTCGACTGGTTCTTCGAAGGGGCGTTTCGCCCCGAGGGCTTCGACCTCGACTTCGCCGGGCACGCCGCCGAGGTCGCCAAGGTCTCGTCGCTGACGGCGGCCCGCGAGTGGCTCGACCGCGCCTTCGGCGACGCCGAGAAGGCGCTCGTCGAGCGCGCCGGCGAGCTGGCGGCGCCGATCGCCGAGGGACCGGTGATGGGCGGCCAGCCGCGCGCCGCCATCGTCGGCGCCATCGCCGACCACACCTCCCACCACCGCGGCGCGCTCACCGTCTACTCGCGGCTGCGCGGCCACGTGCCGGCGATGCCGTATATGTAACCGCTCGGAACCCTCACCCCCAACCCCTCTCCCAGGGGGAGAGGGGCAGAGGCACGGTCTTGCTCCCCTCGCCCTCTGGGAGAGGGGCCGGGGGTGAGGGTTCCGCGGGCGCACGCCGTGCGCCCCTACACCCGTCTATAATGCAATCGAGGATGACGACCGACGACCAGCCCCACGACGTCTACCACCGGCCGCTCAGCGATCTGCGGATCTCGGTCACCGACCGCTGCAACTTCCGCTGCGCCTTCTGCATGCCGGCGGAGCAGAGCTACAAGTTCCTGCCCAAGCCCGAGATCCTGAGCTTCGAGGAGACCGCCCGGCTGGCGCGTCTGTTCGTGGACCTCGGGGTGCGCAAGATCCGGCTCACCGGCGGCGAGCCGCTGCTGCGCTCCGAGCTCGAGAAGCTGGTGGCCCAGCTCGCGGCCCTGCGCGGCCTCGACGACCTGGCGCTGACCACCAACGCCTACCTGCTGCCGCAGAAGGCCGCGGCCCTGGCGGCGGCGGGGCTCGGCCGGGTGACGGTGAGCCTCCATTCGCTCGATCCCGGGACCTTCGGCCGCGTCAACGGCCTCGGCGTCGAGCTCGAGCGGGTGCTGGCGGGTATCCGGGCGGCGATCGACGCCGGTCTCACGCCGCTCAAGCTCAACGTGGTGGTGATCAAGGGCGTCAACGACCACGAGGTCGTCGACCTCGCCCGCTACGCCCGCGACCTCGGCGCCGTGGCCCGCTTCATCGAGTACATGGACGTCGGCACGGTCAACGCCTGGGACCCCGAGCGGGTCGTCTCGGCGCGAGAGATCCTCGAGACGATCGACCGCGTCTTCCCGCTCGAGGCGGTCGGCAAGGACCATCCCGGCGAGGTCGCCGACCGCTACCGCTACCGCGACGGCGGCGGCGAGGTGGGGGTGATCACCTCGGTGACCCAGCCCTTCTGCGGCGACTGCTCGCGGGTGCGTCTGGCGGCCGACGGCCGCGTCTACACCTGCCTCTTCGCCCGCCACGGCCACGACCTCAAGACGCCGCTGCGCGCCGGCGAGAGCGACGAGGAGCTGCGCGGCCGCATCCGCGCCCTCTGGGGCCGGCGCGCCGACCGCTACTCCGAGCAGCGCACGGCGGCACTCGCCGCCGGCCGCTTCGTGCCGGCCGACAAGGTCGAGATGTTCCGGATCGGCGGCTGAGCCGCTCAGTATTTCTCGCCCGGCTTGAGCGCGATCACCTCGCAGTTCACGCCCAGGTTGCCGATCTCGTTCTTGAGCATCTCGGGCGTGCCCGTGAGCAGCGGGAAGGTGCCCCAATGGATGGGGATCACCTCGCGCACCTCGAGGAACTTGCAGGCGCGGGCCGCCTGGTGCGGGTCCATGGTGAAGCGGTCGCCGATCGGCAGGAAGGCCAGCAAGGGGCGGTAGAGCTCCGCGATGAGCTGCATGTCCATGAACAGCGCCGTATCGCCGGCGTGGTAGAACGTGTAGCCCTCGTCGAGGCGCACCACGTAGCCCGTGGGCGAATCGCCGTAGAGCATCTCGCCGCCGGACTCGATCGACGAGGTGTGGAGCGCTTGCACCTGGGTGACCCGGGTGCCGAGCACCCGCTGGGAGCCGCCGATGTTCATCCCCGAGCAGTTCTTGACGCCCTGGCGCTCCAACCACGCGCAGAGCTCGAAGGTGCCCACCACGATCTTGGGGCGGTGCCGTTTGGCGATCTCCACGGCGTCGCCGACGTGGTCGGAGTGGCCGTGGGTCAGGAGGATCGCGTCGACGCGGTCGAAGCTCTTCGCCGCGTCGGGGCAGGACGGGTTCCCGTCGACCCACGGGTCGATCAGGACGACCTCGCCGCCGGGCAGGTCGCAGCGCACCGCGGCGTGGCCGAGATAGGTGAAGGTCGGTCGGTTCTGCGCGTTCATGGCTCTTCCTGGGTCCTCTTCGAAAAGTCGGGCCGCTAGCCGATCACGGTTTTCAGCTCCACGGGGGGGAGGCGTCGTCCCCGTAATGTACACCAGCGGGCGCCGGATCGTCTCACATTCCGCCCTTACGCGGGCTCATGCGGGCGAGAGCACGGGCAAGCCGCGCTCGAGGGCGTGGTCGAGCGCGGCGGCGATCTCGGCGACCTGCTGCCGGCTGATCTTGGCGCCGGGGCCGTGGGCCTCGAGACGGTCGAGCGCGGCGAAGGCGAGGAGGAGGTTCAGGGCGTTGAAGCCCACGATGCCGCGGGGGGCGCCGGCCTCCCGGAGCGTCTCGACGTAGACGGCGGCGGCGTCGAGGTCGCGGCGGGCCAGGGCCAGCACCTCGCCGCGCTCCACGCCCGGCGGCAGGTAGGAGCGGCCCTCGTCGGCGTCGAAGGGCGAGTCCTTGAGGATGTTGACGAGCTGCAGCCCTTCGCCGAAGGCCCGCGAGCGCGCGCGCAGCTCGCCGGCGACCGGCGCCAGGGCCGCGCGCTCGAGCACGAAGAGCTCGGTGAGCATCTCGCCGACGATCCCGGCGACCACGTAGCAATACTCGCGCAGGTCCTCGAGGTCGGCGAGCCGCAGCTCGCCGTCCTCGCCGGTGCGCTCCACGAAGCCGGCCATGCCGCGGGCGGTGCGCACGGTGTGCTCGCAGACGAGGCGCCGGGCCGGCTCGCGAAGCTGGAAGAAGGCGTCGAGCACCGCCGGCAGGTCGGCCATGAGCTGCTGGTAGCCGGCGTGGTCGATCGGCACCTCGGCGTACCAGCGGCGCGCCCATCTGCGGGCGCGGCCGAGGCGGCGCCCGGCCTGCTCGTGGTCGCCTTCGAGCAGCTCGCAGAAGAGGTTGAGCGCCCGGATGCGCCGCCGGCGTCCCCAGGTGGCCGAGTCCTCGAAGGTGTCGGCGACGCGGAAGAGGAGGTAGGCCACGCCCACTTCCGTGCGGGTGGGCTCGGGCAGCCGCGGGATCGAGAGCGCGAAGGTGCGGCTGGTCTTTTCGAGCAGCTCGTCGAGGTCGGTCATGGCGCGTCAGCTCGCCTGCGCCACGACGCGCGTCGCTGCCACCTCGCGGCCCAGGAGCGCCGATTCGAGCGCCCCGGAGCGGCGGCCGTCGAAGATCCAGGATTCGACGCCGAGGCGGGCCAGCGAGCGCGCCGTGGCGAGCCGCAGGAGCATACCACCGGTGACGTCGGTGCCGGCCGGCGCGCCGATCAGCCGGCGCACGTCGCGGTAGCTCGCCGCGTCGACGCGCGGCACCGTGCGGCCCTGGCGGTCGTAGACGCCGGCGGTCTCGCCGAGCCACAGCACGCGGCGCACCCGGCGCCCGCGGCGCCGCAGGCGGCGCACGAGGTATTCGAGGGCGTTCTCGGTGGAGCAGATCGAGACGCCCAGGGACCGATCGGCCACCACGTCGCCGTAGACGACCGGGACGAGCCCTTCGCCGAGGGCCGCCTCGAGCGGCTCGATGAAACCGCGCACCAGGCGTCCGCCGTCGGCCAGGAAGGCGCTCGAGGGCGCCACCGAGAACGCCGGCACGCCGGCCCTGACGAGGGCGTCGACAACGATGCGGTGAAGGCGGGCGGCGGCGTCCTGGGTGGCGCTGGCGGCGATCGGCGGCGCCTCGCCGCCGGCGTGGCGCAGGCCGCGGCCGAGGCCGTGGCGCGCCGCCGCCAGGTGGCCGAAGGAGCCGCTGCCGTGGCCGAGCAGGACGTCCTCGGTCATCGCGGCGCGGGCGGCGGCGAGCTCGCCGGCGAGCCGCTCGATCACGTCGACGCGGGCCT
>DASWIG010000327.1:0-3796 GCA_036397835.1 Thermoanaerobaculia bacterium | reverse complement strand
ACATTCGTCGGGCCACCGGAGGCAGTGATCGAGGCGGCGGTGCGGGCGGTGCGGCAGGCGACCGAGCTGATCGACATGCGGAAACACACGGGCGAGCACCCGCGCTTCGGCGCGATGGACGTCTGCCCGCTCATCCCCGTGGCCTACATCTCCATGGATGAGACGGCCGCCCACGCCCGCGAACTGGCCCGGCGCCTCGGCGACGAGATCGGCCTGACCGTTTTCTGTTACGAGCACGCCGCGACGAAGCTCGAACGGCGAAACCTCGCCACCGTCAGGGCCGGCGAATACGAGGGCCTGGAGGCCCGCCTCGCCAGGCCGGAGTGGCAGCCGGACTTCGGGCCGGCGAAATTCAACAAGCGCAGCGGCGCCACGGCCGTCGGCGCGCGCGACTTCCTCATCGCCTACAACGTCAACCTCAACACCACCTCGACCCGCCGCGCCACCGCCATCGCCAACGACCTGCGGGAGAAGGGGCGCAAGAAGCGCCTCGGCGGCAAGCCGGGGGCGCCGGTGGTGCACGACGCCGACGGCGAGCCCGTGTGGGAGCCCGGGGCCCTGAAAGGCGTCAAGGGGCTCGGCTGGTTCATCGCCGAGTACGGCATCGCCCAGGTCTCGCTCAACGTCACCGACATCAGCGTCACCCCGGTCCACGTCGCCTTCGAGGAGGCCTGCAAGAGGGCCGAAGCCCGCGGCCTGCGGGTCACCGGCTCCGAGCTGGTGGGGCTCATTCCGCTCAAGGCCATGCTCGACGCCGGCCGCTACTTCCTGCGCAAGCAGCAGCGCTCGCTCGGCGTCTCGCAGGAGGAGATCGTCAAGATCGCCGTCAAGTCGCTGGGGCTCGACGACCTCTACCCCTTCGACCCGGACAAGAAGATCATCGAGTACCGCCTGCGCGACGGCGCCGGCGAGCCCCTGGCGCGTCTCGACCTGAAGGGCTTCGCCGACGCGACGGCCGCGGAGTCGCCGGCCCCCGGCGGCGGCTCGGTCGCCGCCTGCGTCGGCGCGTTGGGCGCCGCCCTCGGCACCATGGTGGCCAACGTCTCGTCCCACAAGATCGGCTGGGACGAGCGCTGGGAGGAGTTCTCGCGCTGGGCCGAGCAGGGACAGGCGCTGAAGGACGAGCTGCTCCACCTCGTCGACGAGGACACCCGCGCCTTCAACGCGCTGCTGGCTGCCTTCCGGCTGCCGAGCCAGACGCCGGAAGAGGAAAAGGCCCGCCGGCAGGCGGTCGCCGCCGCCACCCGCCGTGCCATCGAGGTGCCCTTCCAGGTGATGCAGCGCTCGCTGGCCGCGATGGAGATCGCCGGGGCGATGGTGGCCACGGGGCTCCCGAGCTCGGTCTCCGATGCCGCCGTGGGCGCGTTGTGCGCCCGCGCCGCGCTCCGGGGCGGTCTCTTCAACGTCAAGATCAACGCCGTGGGCCTCGAAGACCGGGACTTCGCGGACGAGACGATCCTCGCCGGCACGACGCTGGCCGACCGCGCCGAACGGCTGGAGCGCGAGATCCTCGAGCGGTTCGAGGAAAGGATCCGCAGCGGCGACTGAGCCAGCCCTCCAACACCGCCATGGCCCGACGCCGGGCGTCTTCGAAGCGGTCGAGGCCGGCCGGACGGCGAATTCCCGGACGACGACGATGCCGTCACGGACGTCGCGACAGCCGGACGAGATAGTGATCGACGTGCGCCGTCAGGTTCCCCGAGACAAGGGACGTGGAGCCGAAATGGGCAACGATCGGCGAGTCCGTCAACGGCAGGAGCTCGACCTCGATCCCCAGCGGCTCCAGACACTCGCGCCGATAGCGTTCGGCCCAGTCCGGCACGTCGGTCTCGGCGAGCTGGACGACCGCGCCCCGGACCACCTCCGCCGTCCAATAGCGCTCGATCTGTCGATGGGTCTCGCGGTAGTCGTTGCGTCCCCAGATCTTGACCTCGGCGATGAACGCTTCGGGCGAGGCGTTGCGACGCAACTTCAGATCCGTGCGCCCGGCGGCGCTCTGGGCCTCTCTCTCCGTGTGCCAGCCGAGGAGCTCGAAGCCCAGAGCCAGGTGGGCCGCGAAGACCGATTCAGGGACGAGTTGCTTGCCCTGGCCGCCGCGCGCGGCACGAAAGAAGTCGACACTCGAACGGTGGAGCTTGGCGAGCAAAGCCTCCAGGTCCTGGCAAAAGCGCTCCGCCGGTCCGGGGGCCGGCGGAGACGCCTGAGGCAGGTCGAGGACGCTCGCGATCGGATGCACGCTCAGCGGATCGTCCGCGTGGAGCGAGCCGGCGACGCGCACGAGGCCTGAGGCCTCGAGCAGCAGGAGCACGTCGACCAGGTCGAGAGTGAGTGGGCTGCCGGGGCTTCTCAGCGCCTTCTCGAGCTCGGCGCGATCGATCGGTTCTACGGCTCCACGGATGCGTTCGAGGACGCGTCGCGGAGCCTCGGAGAGCAGGGGATCCGCGACCGCCCGCAACAGGTCTTTCAAGTACTCGCCGTGATGCCGGCGAAAGTCGGCGAAGAGCTCCGCGACGTCGTGCTCGATGGGCTTTCGGTCGAGCTCCCACAGCCTCTCGAGTCCGTACGTCAAAAGAGCGGGGATGCCGCCCGCGGCCAGGTGAAGGTTGTCGACGACGTTCTCGGGCAGGGCGCGGCCGTCCTCGGCGAACGGGCTGGCAAGATCGTCGACGGCGTCGCGCTCGAAAGGCGTCAGGCTGACGTGGAGCGCTCGGGCCAGAAAGCTCGACCCCAGGACGTCCCGAACCACGAACACCCCGAGGCTGCCGGTAGCCAGGACTCCGAGGCGTTGCACGTCGCGGCGAGTCGCTTCAAGGTCGTTGAAGAAGCCTCGTCCCGGCGGATTCGCGGCACTCTCGGCGTTCCGCACGGCGTAGCGGTCGAACTCGTCGAAGAGCAGGACGAGCCGCTCGGGGACGTCCGCGCTCGCGAAATACGCCTCGATGATCTCGGCCGAGCTGTAGAAATCCGTGCCGGCAACGCCGAGGCGACGAGCGAGCTGACCGAGGCAAGCCTCCACGGTGAGCGCCGCGGGAGGGCTCGAAATCAGGACGACACGGGTATCCGCGTCGCGCTCGAGTGCCGCCCGCAGTTGTCGCAGGAACACGCTCTTGCCCATTCCGCGTCCGCCGAGCACCACCGCGCTGCCTCCGCGGTGCAGCGTCTCGGCAACGCGTCCGAGCAAGGCTCTGGGGATCTCGACCTTCGGGTTGTGGCTCTGCCAGTCGTAGGGGTTCATCGCGGCAGCCGGACGGGACGTCTCGGCGGCCAGTATAGTCGAGGGTGCCGACCTTCTTTTTCCCGCGGCCGTGGGCCCGGCCTCCCGGCCTGCCGCTTTGCGGACGTCTACGCCCCCAGCCACCGCCCGCCGACGCAGACCTCGGCGACGGCGTCGTCGCGTCCGCCGAAGACGAACGCGTCGAGCAGCGAGTCGGCGTCGGCGCCGCGCAGCGAGGGCGCGTCGAGGTCGAGGGCCACGAAGTCGGCCCACCGTCCCGCTTCGATCGCTCCGGACGCGATCCCCAGGGCCGCGGCGCCGCCGGCCGTCGACGCCTCCAGCAGCCGCCGGCCGACGACGCCTTCGCCGTCGAGGCAGACGCCGCGGCGCTCCCGGGCCAGCCGCTGCACGTACTCGAGCCAGCGCATCTCCTCGGTCATCGCGATGCGGTCGTTGGTGTCGCTGCCCAGGCAGATCTCGCCGCCCGCCGCCAGGATCGCGGGGAGGTCGGCGATGCCGTCGCCGAGGTTGGCCTCGGTCAGCGGGCAGAGGCACACGCGTCCGCCCGCCTTCAGGAAGCGG
>DASWIG010000326.1:0-9931 GCA_036397835.1 Thermoanaerobaculia bacterium | reverse complement strand
TTGCGGACGACTTTCGGCAAGTGCCGAAACCTGTCCGGACCCGTTGCCGACGGGTGCTGGCAAGTGCCGAAACCTGTCCGGAGTCGTTGTCGACGGGTGCTGGCAGTTGCCGAAAACCGTCCGCAGGCGTTGCCGACGGGTCCTGGCAGTTGCCGAAAACCGTCCGCAGGCGTTGCCGACGGGTGCTGGCAGTTGCCGAAAACCGTCCGCAGGCGTTGCCGACGGGTGCTGGCAAGTGCCGAAAACCGTCCGCGGCACTTATGGACGCCGCTTTGTAGGTACACGTAACGCTCAGTATTGCTCATGAACGTTATTCTGCAGATGCCAACCGGCGTCCATATCGCTCATGGACCCCGTTCGGCAAGTGGCGGAAGACGTCCATATCGCTCAGGGACGCCGTCTGGCAGGCGGCACTGGCGTCCTTATCGCTCAGGGAAGGCGTTTGCGGGCGGCCGGAGACGTCCATGTCGCTCAGGGAGGACGCCGGCGGCTAATCGTCCGACCGCGCCCTCACCAGGCTGCGCGCCAGGCCCAGGCCGCCGATCAACGGGAACCCCGGCCACAGCCGGCCCATGTCGTGCCACTCGAAACGGCCGAGGCCGGAACCCTCACCCCCGGCCCCTCTCCCAGGGGGAGAGGGGAGTAAGATGTCGGATCCGAAGCCCCCTCTCCCCCTGGGAGAGGGGGTTGGGGGTGAGGGTTCCCGCGCGGAGCGATCAATGACGATGACGATCCTCGGAAACGGCATGGTGGCGACGGGTATCGGCGCCTGCGGCGGCGTGCCGCCGCGGGTCGTCGACGGCGGCGCCGTCGTCTGGCAGGACGAGCGTATCCTCGCCGTGGGGCCCGAGGACGAGCTGCGGCGGGCGTATCCCTCGGCGGCCTACCTAGACGCCCACGGCGGCCTCGTGCTGCCCGGATTGGTGAACCTCCACCACCACTTCTACTCGGCGCTCGCCCGCGGCCTCGACCCCGGCACCGCCATGCGATCCTTCCCCGAGGTGCTCGACCGCCTGTGGTGGCGCCTCGACCGCGCTCTCGACCTCGAGACCGTGGAGATCTCGGCCGAGCTCGCCGCCGCCGACTGCGTGCGCGCGGGCACCACCACCGTCTTCGACCACCACGCCTCGCCGGCGGCCATCGCCGACAGCCTCGACGTGATCGCCCGCGCCGTGGAGAAGGCGGGGATCTCGGCCGTGCTGTGCTACGAGGTGACCGACCGCAACGGTCACGACGAGGCCCTGGCCGGGCTCGAGGAGAACTTCCGCTTCTTCGAGGAGCGCCGCGGCCACCCGCGGGTGCGCGGCGTCGTGGGCCTGCACGCCAGCTTCACCCTGCGCGACGAGACCCTGGCGCGGGTGGCCGGCGAGCGGCCCGAAGGCGCCGGCGTCCACATCCACCTGGCGGAGCACCCGGTGGACATGGAGTCCAGCCGCGACGTCTTCGGCGCCGGGCCGGTGCAGCGCCTCGAGCGCTATGGCCTGCTCGACGCCCGCTGCCTGCTGGCCCACGGCATCCACCTCGGCCCGCAGAGCTACGCCGCCATCGCCCGCCAGGGCGCGGTGGTGGTCCACAACCCGGAGTCCAACGCCAACAACGGCGTCGGCCACCTCGACACCGTCGAGGCGGCGCGCCAGGGCTGCCGGGTGGGGCTCGGCACCGACGGCATGGCGTCGTCGATGCTGCGCGCGCTGCGCGCCGCCTTCCTGCTGCACCGCCACCGTACAGGCGACCCGTCGTCGGGCTTCGCCGTCCTGCCCGAGCTGCTGACCACCAACGTCGAGACCGCCCGCGCCGTCTTCGACGAGCCGCTCCTGGGCGAGCTCGCCCCCGGCGCCCCGGCCGACGTGATCGTGGTCGACGCGCCGCCGCCGACGCCGCTGACCGCGGAGAACCTCTTCGCCCATCTCGTCTACGGCGCCGGCGAGGCGCCGGTGCGCCACACCGTGGCGCGCGGCCGGGTGCTGCTCGAGGACTTCCGCCTGACCACCATCGACGTCCAGGCCCTGGCGGCCCGGGCGCGTCGTCTCGCCCCGGCGCTGTGGGAACGCTTCCACGGCCTGGCCTGGGGGACGCCCTACGTGGGCGCGGACTGAGACGCGAGGAGAACACCGAAATGAACCGTGCCCGACAACGGATCCGCGACAAGGCGGTCGAGAGGTGCCGGGAGCGGGGCGTCCTGATCCCCACTTTCGCCGAGATGCGCGACCCCCTGACGATCGATCCGGCCGTGGCCGCCGCCCTGAAGGGCGTCGACATGCAGGCCGTCGACCCGCTCAACCTCTTCCGCATCAGTTGGCGCAACGATCCCGAGACCGGCGGCTTCGGCGAGGTCAACGCCCTCGAGCTCCCCTCGGAGCTGACCGGCGTCGAGGCGCGCATCGTCGGCCTGGTGGGCCGGCATTTCCCCACCGGCTCGCACAAGGTCGGCGCCGCTTTCGGCTGCCTGGTGCCGCGGCTCGTCAACGGCGAGCTCGATCCCGTTCGCCACCGCGCCGTATGGCCATCCACCGGCAACTACTGCCGCGGCGGCGCCTTCGACTGCGCGCTGCTCGGCTGCCGATCGGTGGCGATCCTGCCCGAGGAGATGAGCGCCGAGCGCTTCGCGTGGCTGCAGGCCATCGGCTCGGAGATCATCAAGACGCCGGGGTGCGAGTCGAACGTCAAGGAGATCTTCGACGCCTGCCACAAGATCCGCGAGATCCACCCCCGCTCGGTGATCTTCAACCAGTTCGAGGAGTTCGGCAACTACCTCTGGCACTTCGGCGTCACCGGCCCGGCCGCGGAGTCGGTCTTCCAGGGGCTGGTCCCCCCTCGGGGCTCGCGGGCGCCGCGCCTCGCCGCCTGGGTCGGCGCCACCGGCTCGGCCGGCACCCTGGCCGCCGGGGACTACCTGAAGGAGCGCTATCCCCATTGCCGGATCGCCGCCGCCGAGGCCCTGCAATGCCCCACGCTCCTGGCCTGCGGCTACGGCGCCCACCGCATCGAAGGCATCGGCGACAAGCACGTGCCGTGGATCCACAACGTGCGCAACACCGACGCCGTCACCGCCGTCGACGACGAGGCGACGGTCCGTCTCCTGCGGGCGTTCAACTCGCCGGCGGGGCAGGTGGCGCTGGCACGCTACGGCGTGGACGACGCGGTGATCCGGCGCCTGCCGCTCCTGGGCATCTCGTCGATCTGCAACCTGCTCGCCGCGGTCAAGGTCGCCCGCTGGTTCGAGCTCGACGAGCGCGACGTGCTGTTGACGTCGTTCACCGATTCCGTGGACCTCTACCACACCCGGCTGGCCGAGCTCGACGAGGAGCGCGGCGAGCTCGACGAGATGGGTGCCACGGTCGACTTCGAGCGCTACGCGCTCGGCGCCGCCGTCGACCATTTCCGCGAGCTGCGCTTCCCGGAGCGCAAGGCGATCCACAACCTGAAATACTTCACCTGGGTCGAGCAGCAGGGCAAGACCGTGAAGCAGCTCGACGCCCTGTGGAGCCCCGATTTCTGGCACCACCTCACCGCGCAGCTCCCGGCCTGGGACGAGGCGATCGCCGCCTTCAACCGCGACACCGGCGTGGCCGAGCGCATCCGCCGGGAAGCGGCCGTAGAGAGCCTTCCGTAACCACTCGAACGTCTCGGCGAGCCCTACGAGGCCGCCGACCTGGAGGTACCCCCCATGAGCAATGCTCCGACCGAGGCCGGGCGCGCCGCCCTCGACGCCGCCGGCCGCTACGAGGCCGACGTGGTGCGTTTCCTGCGCGAGATGATCGCCATCCCGGCCGCCAGCGGCCAGGAGGGCGCGCGCGCCGAACGGATCCGGCAGGAATACGAACGCCTCGGCTTCGACGAGGTCTTCTTCGACCGCCTCGGCAACGTGGTGGCGCGCATCGGCGACGGTCCCTTGACGCTCCTTTTCGACGGCCACATCGACTGCGTGGGCGTGGGCGATCCCGCGGCCTGGGGCTTCGACCCCTTCGAGGGCAAGCTCGAGGACGGCCGGATCTGGGGCCGCGGCGCCGTCGACGAGCTGCCCGCCGTGGCCACCATGGCCTACGGCATGAAGGTCCTGCGCGAGCGCGGCCTGCCCGCCGGCGTGACCGTCTACCTCTCGGCCACCGTCATGGAGGAGGACTGCGACGGCTACTGCCTGCTGCACCTGATCGAGAAGGAGGGCGTGCGCCCGCACGCCGTGGTGCTCGGCGAGCCCACCAACCTCGGCGTCTACCGCGGCCAGCGCGGACGCGTGGAGGCGACGATCACCACCCACGGCAAGTCGGCCCACGCCGCCTCCGCCGAGCACGGCGTCAACGCCGTCTACAAGATGGCGCCGATCGTCGCCGACGTCGAGGCCCTGAACGGGCGGCTGGCGAGCGACGACTTCCTCGGCAAGGGCAGCGTCGTGGTGTCGTCGATCAGTTGCACCACGCCGTCGCTCAACGCCGTGCCCGACAGCGCCCGCGTCACCATCGACCGGCGGCTGACCGCGGGCGAGACGGTGGACTCGGCCCTTGCCGAGCTGCGCGCGCTGCCCCACCTCGGCGACGCCGAGGTCGAGGTGCTGCGCTACGAGGCGGTGAGCTGGCGCGGCGAGACGGCGCGGCAGGAGAAGTTCTTTCCCGCCTGGGTGCTCGCCGAGGACCATCCGCTGGTGCGCGCCACCGCGGCCGCGGTGGCCCAGGTGCTCGGGGCCCGGCCGCGGATCTGGCGCTGGAGCTTCTCGACCAACGGCGTCGCCAGCATGGGGCGCCTCGGCATTCCCACCGTGGGCTTCGCCCCGGGGCGAGAGGAGCTCGCGCACAGCACGCAGGAGGCCGTGGCGGTGCGCGACCTGGTGCGCGCCACCGCCGCCTACAGCCTGATGCCGGAGCAGCTCGCCGAGATCGCCGGCGAGCTGGTGGGAACCGACCATGAGTGAACGCCTGCCGGCCCTGATCGACGAGCTCGGCCAGCTCGAGACCCGCCTCCTCGGGGAGGACTTCCTGCTCTCCTGGGAGCGCTCCGAGGCGGACCTGAAGGCCGTTCTGCTGGCGGCGGAGATCTTCGAGGAGCTCGTCCGTGCCGGCGTCGACGCCCGCGCCTTCCGCGGCGGCCTGGCGGTCTCGATCTTCCGCGACAAGTCCACCCGCACGCGCTTCTCCTTCGCCGGCGCCGCCAGCCTGCTCGGCCTCGACCTGATGCACCTCGACGAGACCCAGTCGCAGGTCGCCCACGGCGAGACCGTGCGCGAGACCGCGAACATGATCTCGTTCCTCACCGAGGCGATCGGCATCCGCGACGACATGTTCATCGGCGAGGGGCACGAGTACATGGTCGAGGTCGCCGGCGCGGTGGGCGAGGGCCACCGCGAGGGCGTGCTGCTCCACAAGCCGGCGATCGTCAACCTGCAGTGCGACCGCGACCACCCGACCCAGACGATGGCCGACCTCCTCCACCTGGTGAAGACGTTCGGGGCCCTGGAAGCGCTCCGGGGCAAGAAGATCGCCATGACCTGGGCCTATTCGCCGTCCTACGGCAAGCCGCTGTCGGTGCCGCAGGGCGTGGTGGGCCTGATGACGCGCCTGGGCATGCGCGTGGCCCTCGCCTACCCGGAGGGCTACGGCCTGATGCCGGAAATGGCGGAGATCGCGCGGCGCCAGGCCGCCGAGTCGGGCGGCGCCTTCGAGATCGTCCACAGCATGGACGAGGCCTTCGCCGGCGCCGACGTGGTCTATCCCAAGAGCTGGGCGCCGTACCGCATCATGGAGCGTCGCACCGAGCTGTTGCGCTCCGGCCAGGCCGACCAGCTCGGAGAGCTCGAGCAGGAGTGCCTGGCGGCCAACGCCGACCACCGCGACTGGGAGTGTACCGAGCAGCGCATGGCGGCCACTCGCGACGGCCAGGCCCTCTACATGCACTGCCTGCCGGCCGACATCTCGGGGGTGAGCTGCAAGGAGGGCGAGGTGGCGGCCAGCGTCTTCGAGCGCTACCGCGTCGCCACCTATCGCCAGGCCGGGCACAAGCCCTACGTGATCGCGGCGATGATCCTGCTGAGCCGTTTCCGCGAGCCGCACCGCGTGCTCGCGGAGGTCCTGCGCCGCGGGCGTCCGCGGCGGTCGGACTGACCATGGTAGGGTAAGACCAGAACAGGGAGAGGCAAGACCCATGAAGCTGAAAGTAATCGTCCACGATGCAGAAGAAGGCGGCTACTGGGCTGAGGCCGCCGCCCAGACTAACGACGCGACCGATCGGCTCGCGCACCACGAGGTTCCCGTATGACCCTGACCGAGGTTCTTCCGACGATCCAAACGCTGCCACGGGCCGACAAGCTTCGGCTGATTCAACTCTTGGCCGCTGACGTGGCCCAAGAGGAAGGAATTGCGCTCGAGATCGAGAACAAGACCATCCCGATCTGGTCGCAGTACGATGCCTTCCAAGGGGCTGCCGCGCTGATGCGTGCGCTCGACGAGGAAGAAGCGACATCGTGATGGAGAAAGCTCAACGATTCCCATACGTCGAAATCGACCCGTCACTAGGTCATGCGAGCGCATCGCCCTACGTCCCCATCGAGTTGGAGCTCGGGAGGTCGCTTCTCTTGCAGCGCCGATGCGACCACTTCAACGAGCGTTGACCGGCCAGCCTTGAATCGGAAGGATTCTTCGAGATGGAGATCGTCACGATGGATGCCAAGCCGCTCGAGGAGAGGGACCAGGAACCGAACCTTGAGCTCTTCCTCATTGCGGAGGTTGGAGAAAGACAGGCCCTCGCGCGATTCCTGCCCGGCCTTTCGCATTTTGTCCCCTATCGGGCATTTGGTTGAATGGCACTCATTCAGCCAGGTCCGCTTCTGCTGGCGCCCATTCGAGATGAAGCCGACGGCTCTCGACTGCGTCTTCCTGGTAGGCCCTGGCGAGCTCTTGCTGCAAGGACCGTTCCCGGTGCAGCTTGAGGGCTTCGGCGACAAGGGAGTCGGCATCCGGAGCCGATTCGACATAACTGCCCAATTCGGCAGGTAGGGAGACGGTGACTGTCCTCACTCTCATGGCCTCATCCTCGCGGTACCTTATCACGCCACGGTATCACAGGGCCGTGCCAGACCGCCTCTCACTTCAGGCGTGAGCCAGCCTCCATCTTGACCAGGGCGTTGCGCGCGTCGATGGTGACGGTGACGTGCTGCAGCAGGCTCCAGCCGACGTAGCCGCCGACGCCGTAGCCGAGGACACGAGCACGCTCGTCGGCGCTGATCGTCAAGAGGCTCCCGTAAGTCTGGTTGACGCCGGCGATGTTGAGCCGGAGGTTCGCGGCCTGACGCACGTCCTTGACCTCACCGGATTCTCCAAAAACCTTGAAGGCCGCGTCCGTCAACTTGGTCACGGCGCCGGCGGTGCGATGGGTCAGGATCGTCTGCATCGCTCCCGAGTCGAGCAGCAGGTAGACGGGAGGTTCGCGATCGTTGATCCACGTGGGCACCAGGACGTCCTTGTCGAAAAAGAGGGACTGGACGAATCCTTGCTCCACTTTCGACAAATCACGCTCATGGCCGAGGATCGGCGGCACGTCGCCGGTACCCACCGGCAGCGCCGGATACGGATCGAGCTCCAGCATTCCGGCGACGGAGTCGATGGCCACCTGGAAGTCGTCGTAGAAGAGATCCGAGCCGATCACGGCGACTCGATCATTAGGATCCTTGAAAGTTTTCCGATTGGGATTGACGTGAACGAGACAGTTCCGAAAGGTCACCTCGCCGATCTGGAGGCTGTCGATGCGAGCCAGGTAGGCGCTCTTGAACCCCTCGTCCCCGACTCCCGCGTGAATAGTCTCGATCAGCTTCTCGAGACCGAGCTTCTTGGCATACCGCTCGTCGACCATGACCGCCGAGCCCCCGGTGTCGAAAAGAGCTATCTCGGCTTTCTTGCCGTTGATCGAGAAGGGGATGCCGAGACGATCCAGGTGGCGGGGTGACGGGCGGAGCATGCGGAGCTTCACACGCATCTTCTGCACCGGGCCCGCGACCTCGCAGGTCGAGGTGTCGAGGGCCGCCGGAGCATCCTCGGCATAGATACGCTCGAGGTGGCGGCGAATGTCCTCGTCGCGGTAGGTGGCGAGGCGGGCGTACTCCCGGCCTAGCTGCCGGCGGCGCTCACCGGTCACGACTCGCGACTTGCCCAAAATGACTTCCGGATCGGCGGGATCCAGCGAGTATGCGGTGTCGTACTCCTGGCGAGCCGCCGGCCACAGCGCCTGGGCCCCCAGAATCCTCGCCATACCGAGATGAGCTCGGGCCACGGTGCCGTCAAGGGCCAGCGCGGTGTGATAAGCGTTGATCGCACGCTGGAATTCCGCCGTCTGCAGGGCCACGTCACCGACCGCGGCGTGGTTCCACGCGACCTTCGGGAGGCGCTCCACCGCTTGCCGCGCGATCTCGAAGGCCTCGTCCAGCCGGCCGTCCCCGAGCAGCGCCTGCACCAGGGCGTAGGTCGCCGCGGGAAGCGTGTCGCCAGCGGCCAGGCGGGCGCTCAGCTCGGCAGCCGCCGACTTGAAGTCACCCGCCAAGTAATGCTCGCGGGCCGCCGATAGCCGCTCGCCGGCCAGCCATTGCAGGGCACAGGCGTCCGTGCCCGGAAAGAGGAAAAGGAGCCCGAGCAGGCTTGCGATCAGCACGTTCCCGGCAGGGGGGCGATCCGGGTCGGATCGCTGCTTCCTGATCATAGGTCGCCAATTATAGCTCATGCCGACATCTCCGCAAAGTGAGCTGGTCGGCAACCCGCGACGGCGAAGCTCGTATCAGAGCCTGTGGACGTTCTCCGAGCCGACCTGCGCTGCTTCCTGCGCACCCTCGCCCGCCAGAGCGGCTTGAGCGCGACGGTGATCGGCATCCTCGGCCTGGGCATCGCCGCCGCCGTGGTGGTCTACGGCGTGGTCGAGGCCCTGGTGCTCGACCCCTTCCCGTATCCCGAGCCCGACCGCCTGGTCGTGATCGGCTCCGAGATGCCGCGGGCGGGACGCGATCTCGGCTTCTTCGAGCGCCTGTCCGGTCCCGAGATCGAGGACGTGCGCGCTCATGGCCGGTCCCTCGAACGTCTCCTCCCCTTCGATCTCAACAGCGTCCGCGTGCGCGGCGAGGACTTTCCCGAGCGGCTCTTCGCCCTCTATGCCTGGGGCGACCCCTTCGCGACGCTCGGCGTCGCGCCGCTGCTCGGCCGCGGCTTCACGTCCGAGGAGCTGCGGCGTGCCGACCACGTGGCGGTGATCAGCCACGAGCTGTGGCAGAGCCGTTACGGCGCCGATCCCGGCGTGCTCGGACGCGCCGTCGTCGCCGACGGAGTCCCGTACTCCGTGATCGGCGTGGCGCCGCCGGGAAGCTCGATCTACGGCGCCGATCTCTGGCTGCCGCAGTCGGAGCCCGCCGCCGCCCTGCCGCGGGCGTCCGCGGCGGTCGGACGGCTGACCGTGCTAGAGTCCCCGACTGCAACAGGGAGGCAACCATGAAACTGAAGGTAATTGTCCACGACGCAGAGGAAGGCGGCTACTGGGCCGAGGTGCCCGCCATTCCCGGCTGCGCCACACAAGGAGAGACTTTCGAGGACCTTCTCCTCAACCTCTATGATGCGGTGGATCTCTGCCTATCCGTAGAGCTCGAAGAGGTCGCGGTCTCGAAGAATGACCGTGTCTTGGAGATCGCGGTGTGAAGAGCGTCTCCGGGAAGGACTTCGCTCGGTTGCTGGGGAAAAATGGCTGGACGCTTCGCAGGACTGGCGGAAGCCATCACGTCTACGCGAAACCAGGATACAATGCGCGCATCTCGATACCCGTTCACGGCAACCGTGGACGCCTACTTCGCCCGGGACGGCGTCCCGCCGCGCCTCGTCCTTCTTTTCGACGAGTTCGACCGCTACGCCGAGACGGGTGAACGGCGTTCGGCCCATCCGCCGGGGCGCGGCTTCTTCAACGATCTCGAAGCGAC
>DASWIG010000325.1:0-30612 GCA_036397835.1 Thermoanaerobaculia bacterium | reverse complement strand
GACAGCGTTCGCTGAATTGACAGAATTCGCTGTCAAATGGAGAGGTGCCCGCCGGGACAGTGGTGACAGACACTTCTTCTAGACCGGGCGTCCGGGCGTGGCTTTCCGCCAGGATAGTGGTGGCGTCGGTTGGCGTCGGTCATCTGAGGCCGTGCTCGGCTCCGGCCATCCCGATACGAAGCACGTCCGCAAGGATCTGAAGACGTTGGACGCCGGGTGGCAAGGGTAAGCCCGAGGACGCGTCAACGAAAGACGCAAGCCAGGGGCGGCCTGTCTCGGTTCGTCCACGGCGGCTCACTTACCCTTGCGCTCGGACCGGTATGCCACGACAAGGGTAAACCAGTGGTGCGCTTCACGGCTCCTACCGCGGCCTCCATCGTCACGAGCCATCTCCTGCGTCGTTACCCTTGCCACCTAGTTCCCACGCTTGGCCCTGGAGTGCGAGATTTCTTCGGAAATCGCCGATTTCTACTTGACTTCTTCGCCGTTCCCTCCGGACAGTTTAGCGTCGCTGATCTCGACGAGGGCCTCGCCCTGTCGGACAAGCTCCAGGGCCGCCATCAAAGTCTTGCGGAAGAGGACCTTCAGATGAGCGTTGCTCGTATTACCAGCCGTGATCCGGATGGTCGATTCGCTGGCGAGCGAACCGAAGGCAGGCGAGGATGTCGTCCTCGGTGAGATCCGGGAGCTCGGTCAGGACCTCCTGATGGCTCAGGCCGTTCGCCAAGAGGTCCAGCACGTCGACGACGCGGATGCGCATACCCCGGATGCAGGGCCGGCTCGCCGGCGTCGATCGCCAGCTTCCTGGAGGCGGCCGGCGCGGCGGCGCTGGAGCTGGTCGGCAAGATCCTGGTGCGGCGGAGCTGACGGAACCCTCATGTGACGCCCACGAAAAAAGGTCCCACCCCCGGCGGCGGGGGTGGGACCTTCGAAATGGGACGTCAGACTTCAGACGAGGTCAGTCTGCGCCTTCCGACGGCTCACCGTCCTGTGGCGGCTCACCGTCCTGTGGCGGCTCACCGTCCTGCGTCGGGGCTTCGGGCACCGGCGGCAAGTCTCCGGAGTCCGACGCGGCACGCCGCGCGCGGCGGCGCAGCGCCCGGCGGAACCTCTCGAGCAGGTCGGCGCGATCGGCCAGGAGGAAGAAGCCCTCGTAGATGCGGGCGCAGGCCGCGTCGATGCGCCGCGACTCGGCGAGGCGGGCTTCCTTGACCTGCAGGCTCGCCTCCGCCTTGCGCTGTTCCAGCGCGACGGCGTCGAGAGCCTCGCGAAACGCGGTTTTCGCTCCGAAGCTCCGCGGCCAACTGAGCGGGATCGAGCTGCACGCTCGAGGTCGTCGTCACCAGCGCGGTGAAGCCGGGGGCCTCGAGCCGGTTGGCGGTGTCCTCGGCCTGACGCCAGAGGCGCTCACCCTCGGTGACGGGGGCCGCGGGACCGCCGGTGCCCAGCACCTCGCCGCTGCGCTCGGGGCCGAAGAGGCCGTCGGCGATCCGGCGGACCTCGACCAGCTTCCGGTGGACGCGCTCGCCCGCGACGTCGCGGCGCTGGCGGGGCTCGTTGTCGTTGGCGAGCTCTTGCTCATGGGCGTTGTCCGCCACGGTGAGCCGCCGGGTCCCGCCGACCTGGACACGCCCCAACAGCGTGGCCAGCAGCCTGACGTCGGGCAGGGACTCCTCGCCGGTCAGGACCTCGCGCAACCGGTCTTCGACCACCGGCAGCACGTCCTGGACGTGGGATTGTTCGACCGACCGGAAGACGGTAGACGCCTTCTGGCGATCAATGCTCGGTACGGATGCCATGGTTGTCTCTCCTTTGTGCTTGGTTTCCTGACGAATGCGTTCGGACTTCGACGTGCTCTACGACGTTCTCTTCACTGCACCTCCTTTCAAGTCCTCGGCACGAGGCGGAGCTTCTCGGCCAGGTCCGCCCGTCGAATGAGATCGAGCCAGCCGCCGAGGATGCAGGCGACGCAGTGGAGTCCGCGCTCGAGATCGATCCGCGCCTGATCCCTCGTTTCGAGCCGGGCCGCGCTCGCCCGGCGGATCTCGTCGAGACGGTTGCGAGCCTCGTGAAAGGCAAGGCTGAGCGGCTCGAGCGTCGCAGCGGCGGAAGCGGGGACGAAGGGCCCGGCGTTCGAAACCACCAGACGTTTCGGATCGTGCAGCAGCCTCAGGAAGGCTTCGGCCTGCGACAGAAGGAGCGCGGATTGCGAGGCCTTGGCCGTCGTCCCCTCGATGCCGAGGAGCGCCGCGCTGCGCCGCGAGCCGAACACCGCCGTCAAGTGCCGGCGGACCTCGACCAGCTTCCGGCGCAGCGCCGACGCCGCGAGATCTCGGGAGACCCGGGCCTCGTTTTCCTGGCTCCTGGACTCGTCGAGCTCGCGCTGGCTCTCGCGCAGACGTTTTCCGGCGTGTCCGATCATTCGCGCCGGAAGCAGCAAGACCAGCGTGAAGTCGGGGAGGACCTCGCCTTCCCGCAGCCAGGGCCGCAGCCATTCGCCGAGCTGACGGCCGGCGTCGCGAGCGTGGGCTTCGATCAGGGTGCCGAGGCGCAGCGCCGCCTCGGAGGCGGTTTTCGTCATGATCGCTGACATGGTTCCAGTCTCCTTGAGTGTCGGTCGTGCTTGTTTTGGAAGGAGGCCGGACGTACGTCCGGCGGACAGCCTTCCAGCGCGAGTACCTGGGGCGCCGTCGTCGGAGGTCCCTGGCGGCGGCAGCGGAGCGCCGTCCAGGGGTGGTCTTTCGTGACCCTCTATTAATAAAGACACCACGGGGCTCCGGAATCTTGCACTTGGCGCCGAGACTTTTTCTCTGTCCTCCCCCTGGCCGGTCTTTACCGGAGCCGGTCATGGGCTCCGTGTCCGAACGCGATCGTGCAACGTACTGACTTCAATCAAGTTAGAAGACTCACGCCTTCAAATACCGCGGTGCCCCTGCGGGCTTTTGGCGAACGCGGCGGGGAGGCATCGATTTTTTTGCTGGAAGCTTCTATGCCACCGACGGAGGTCTCGATCTGTCCGCCGAGAGCTCGTTGGCTGCGGTGGAGGCGTCGATTCTCCGCTGAGGCCTTTCGTTGGCCGCGGTGGAGGTCGCGATTCCCCGCGAATCCTCGCCTGGCTCCCCCCGGAAACCTTCCAGAACCGCGCGGACTCGACAGGTCTCCCTGAGAGGTCCGTCCTTTCGTCGGAGAATCGGCTGCTCTCCCCTCAAGAACGCGCCGATTCGCGAACCGAGCGCTTAGAAGAGCGCCTGAATCGCGTCCATTCACGCTCCTGCCCCTCGAAGAGGCCCTTCGGCCGGCCGCGCCGGGGACGGGCCGCCTCGAGGAGACCTTGTAAGGTGCCGCGCCGCCGGCGCGGCGCCTCGAAGAGGTCTTGAATCGCGCCGCTCGGACGATCTTCCCCGGAAGGACGCTGAAGCGTCCTGGGCGGACACGGGGGCCGCCCTACGGCGTCGACGAGCCGCTCACTCCATCGCGATCGCTGGCGCCACGGATGTGGTGGCCGACTCGCCGCCGGTCGGACGGTGATAGAGTCACGGCTCGTCGTCGGAACGGAGGCCTGGACGTGGCAAAGAAAGGCGGAACTGCCAGAGGCGGAACCTCGAAAGCCGGGACCTCGCTCGGCCTGTCGATCTTCCTGATCGTGGCGCTGCTCGTCGTCGCGACGACCGCGAGCGGCATCGTCGCCGTCCGGATGGGCCGCGACGCCGCGCGCGCCGGCATCGCCGGCGAGCTGCGCCGCGTCCACGCGGCACAGGCCCTGCTGCAACAGAAGCGCCTGCGCCAGCTCGAGCTGGTGAGCCTGCGGGTGAGCGAGGCGCCCTGGGTGGCCGCCGCTCTCGCGGCCGCCGCGGAGGCCAACGTGGACGAGGAGGCGCTTACCGCCCGTATCGGCGAGACCGCACGCGAGTACGGGCTCGACATGGTGGTGCTCGTCGACCGAGAGGGCCGGGCCCTCGCCGGCGCCGCCGGCGACCTGGCCGGCGATCCCTTGCTCGCGTCCCTGCTCGACGGCCAGCAGAAGAAAAACGCCGTGGGCCTGTGGTCCCTGGGCGGCACGCTCCACCAGGCCGTGGTAGTGCGGGTGGTGCGCAACTTCGAGCTCCTGGGATTCCTCGGCGTCGGCAGCTCGCTCGCGCCGCTCGCCGGCGAGATCGCGCGCGCCACCGGCGCCGAGACCCTGCTCTTCGCCGACTCGCCCACCGGCCCCGCGGTCGTCGGCTCCTCGATCGCCGCGCAGCGTGCCGGCGCCGTGATCGCGGCCCTGCGCCGAGAAGGCCAGGCCCTGACGCGGGTGCAGCGCGGAGAGACGGTGGAGGGAGCCGAGATCGAGCTCGACGGCGAGCCGTGGATCGCCTTCCTGGCGCCGCTGAAAGACATCGCCGAGAAGCCGGTCGGCGCCACGGTGGGGCTGACGACGGTGGCGGCGCGCCTCGCCGGCTTCGACCGCATGTTGCAGATCCTCGCGGCGGCCGGCGGCGCGGCCCTGGTGCTCGGCCTCCTGCTCTCGTTCCTCGTCGGCCGCCGGGCCCTGGCGCCGGTCAACCGTCTCGCCCGCGCCGCGGCCGAGATCGCCGGCGGCAACTACGAGGCGACGCTGCCGCCCGCCCGCGGCACCTTCGCGCCGCTCATCCATCCGCTCGGCCACCTCGCCCGCCGCCTGTCCGACAAGGCCTCGCTGGAGACCTTCCTCGAGAAGGTGGGCCGCGAGCTGCCGGAGCCGGCCCGCAAGGAGACGGCGGGCGCGCCGCAGACCCGCGAGCTCGCACTGGTCGCGGTCGAGATGCGGCGGTTCGCCAATCCCAAGCTCGGCTACGACCCGGAGGAGAACGTGGGCCGCCTGGCCCGCGACCTGCGCCGCATCGCCGACGCCGTGACCGCGCGCCAGGGCACGGTGGAGGCGGTCTACGGCCACCGCATCCTGGCGGCCTTCGAGGGCGAGGGCAACGCCCTCCGGGCTCTCGCGGCCGCCACCGAGATCCTGCTGCTCCTCACCACGCGCGAGAACGCTTTCGACGAGCCGGTGCCCCCCGTGGTGGCCCTCACCCTGGGCTCGGTGGTCACCGGCTCGGTTCGCTGGGGCACGCGCACCGACCGGGCGGTGGCCGGACTGCCGGTGCAGCAGCTCGAGAGCGTGATGCGCGAGGCTCCGCCGGGCGACCTCTACTTCTCGAAACCTTTCGCCCAGGAGATCCATCCCACCGTTCAGCGCGCCGGCGTCCAGCTCCAGGCCCAGCGCGGCCTGATGAGCCCGCAGCCGCTCTACCAGCTCACCGCCGACGCGGCCTGCCGCGTGACCGGCGCCGAGCCGCCGCCTTCCGAGCCGCGGAGCGTGACCCAGGTGACGACCCTGGCCGACGTCGTGCCGGGAGAGGTCGTGGGCCGCCGCTTCGAGGTCCTGGCCGAGATCGGCGCCGGCCCCTCGGGCGCCGTGTTCAAGTGCCGTGACCGCGACCGCGGCGACCTGGTGCGACTGAAGGTGCTGCGGCCCGAGGTGATGAAGGTGCCGGCCCGCGTCGAGCGTCTCAAGCAGGCGCTCGACCAGGCGCGTCTGATCGCCCACCCGGAGGTGCTCGGCGTCCACGACTTCGGTCAATCCGATGGCCTCGGATTCGTCGCCTCGCCGTTCGTGCGCGCCATGACCCTGCGCTTCGTGATCGGCCGCGGCAAGTCGACGCCGGTGCCGCTGGCGCCCGCCTTCCTGCTCTCGCGCCGCATCGTCGACGGCCTGCGGGCGGCCCACCGCCAGAAGCTGGTCCACGGCGGCCTCAAGCCCGAGAACGTGCTGGTGGAGCCGACCGGCGGCGTGAAAGTGACCGACTTCGGCTTCGCCGCGCCGCTCGAGGCGTCGGCGCGCGACGCGCCCTTCCCCGGGGCCGCCTACCTGGCGCCGGAGCAGATCGCCGGGCGTCCCGCCGGGCCGCAGTCCGACGTCTACGCCTGGGGCGTGATCTTCTACGAGCTGGCGACGGGCCAGGTGCCGGCGGCCGGCGGCAGCCCCGGTCAGGTGGCCGCGAACCTCCAGCAGCAGGGGGTGGAGCCGCCGAGCGTGCGCTGCGCGGAGATGCCGCCGAAGCTCGAAGCGATCCTGCTGCGCTGTCTCGAGGTCGATCCGGGCAAACGCTACGGATCGTTCGACGAGCTGGCGCGCGACCTCGACGCACTGCGGGCGTGAGGCCCGTTCCGCCTGCGGGCCACCGCGCCTTATCGCCTACAACTGGGGCGATACGGAGAGACGTGCGGTGAGCGCTCAGCGATCGACCTCGTCCCAGAAGGCGTCATGGCCCACACCGCCGCTCTGGCGGATCTGCTCACGAGAGTGACGGAGAACCTCCCGAAACCTGGGTGAGTAGGCCAGCAGGAGACGCTCCAACTCGTCCTCGTCCTCGCCCGCCGCGATCATCACGGCCGCGGGCCGGCCGTTGCGCGTGACAACGACGGGACCGTTCTCGGTCTCCTTCACGTACTCGCTGAAGTGGGCTTTGACCTCGGCAACGGGCGCGATCTTCATCCTTGGACCTCACTTCCGCCGATCAGCAGTCGGCTGCCGTCCTTGACTCCTATCGCCAGGATCGAGACCGACCACTCCGCGTGGTCGACCTCGTAGAACACCCGGAATCGGTTGTCGGGTCCGAACCGGAGCTCCCACTCACCCTCGAAGACGGGACCTCGCTTCAAGGGCTTGCGGTTCCTGGTCTCGATGTCGGGCTCATGGAGCAACTGCTCCTCGATAGTCTTGCGGATGAGGGAGTAGTGCCTGCGATCGATCGCCCGGAGATGGTCCTTGACCTGTGGGGCGTAGATCAGCTCGTACCGTCCTCCCGACATCCTGACCAGGATCCTAGTCAGAATCCAATGCTCTGCCAAGTCCTCCTGAGCTCGTCGATCATCTAGACAGAAGAGCAAGCCACGTCAGCGGTCCGACGGATGGACTCGGGGCCGCGTCAAGTCGCTGTTTGGAAGGGACTTAGGGATGAACCGGCCCCTTGAGGGACACGCCTGGGTCGTCCGGCCACGCGAGGATCGGGCGATGGGAGCCGCTCAGGGTCGCGTGTCCACGACATGGGAAGGCGACGTGAGTCGCTCGAGTCGTCTTCCCACGGCGTGGGAGAGCGACTGAAGTCACTCGATGTCGACTTCCCACGACGTGGGACAGCGACTGAAGTCGCTCCGGTGGCCTTCGCCCGCCGTGGGAAAGCGACGCCAGTCGCTGCGCTCGTCCGTCCACGCCGTGGCTGGGCGACGCGACCCATGAAGGCAGCTCTGGGGGCCGGTAGAGAGCAGCCCGAGCGTGGCAGAGGCCTTGAGGAAGGGGGGCCTCGACCGCGAGCTGAAGGTCGTCTACGGGGCGGCCTTCAAGGGCTTTGTCGACGCGCTTCGCGGACCTTTCGTCATCGACCACGCCATGGACGAGCGCCTTCGCGAGATGTTCGCTGACGAGGGGTTCCAGGCGATCCTCGCCGAGCTGCCGCGCGCCCGTTTCGAGGAAGTCGACACGACGCGTGCCCGCGAGCTCTTCGCCGGCCTCGGCCCGCCCGGTGCCACGGCCGACGACTTCGACTCTGCCTGGCATTCGCTCGGGCGCGTCTTCGACGAGCGGATCGCCCAGACGACGCACGCGGCGAGGCTCGCTGAGAAATACCGTCAGGATCGCATCGAGAGCTCCGTGGCCGAGATCGCCGCGATCATGCGCCCGCAGGACAAGAGCGCCGCGTTGGCTGCCTACCGCCGCGATGTCTACAACCTCTACCGCTTGGCGCCCGTCCGCGATCTCTTCTGGCGCGACCAGGAATCCACCGGCAATGAAATCCGTCTCGCCGACGTCTTCGTCGAGCCGCTGCTCCAGCGCCAGGACCTCCGCCACGAGGTCAAGACGATCGAGGACGACGGAAGACCCGGGACGGAGGACGGTCGCGAGCTCCTCTCAGCCCTCAAAGGCTTCCGGGAGGATCCACGCACCCTCGCCGACGTGCTGGCCATGGAACGACGCCTGGTCATCCTGGGGCCGCCGGGCTCCGGCAAGAGCACCCTCGCCACGTGCCTGGCCCTGGCTTTAGTGACGGACGAGGTGACGCTGGACATGGGCCTGCCGGCCGAGACTGTCCCCATACTGGTGCCTCTCAAGACCTACGCGGCCAGCCTCAAGGAGCGGTCGAACCTGCGCCTCGACGCCTTCCTCGAAGAACAGTTGGGCCGACAACTGCCGGATCTCGGCGCGATCCTCTCCGATGGCCGGCCCCTCGTCCTCTTCGACGGTCTCGACGAGGTCTTCGACGAGGCTCACCGGCGCTGGGTGAGCGCCGAAGTCTCGCGCCTGATCAGCCTGTATCTCCAGGCGCGCTTTCTCCTCACGTCACGTCCGTACGGCTACCAGGCGGCACCGTTGACGGGAGCGGTCCCGCTTTTCGAGATAGTGGCTTTTGACGACGACCGCATCCGCCGGTTCTTCCGCCGTTGGTTTGCCGCTCTGGCGCGCGAGGGACACGAAGGCACGCCCGAGCTGCGTGCCGATGCCCTGGCCGACGAGGTGCTCGGGCGCCCTCGGATCCGTTCGCTGGCCGAGAACCCGATGCTCTGCACGTTGATCGTCCTCATCCACCATTCGGGATCGGGGCGTCTTCCTGAACGGCGAGTGAAGTTCTATGAGGAGGCGGTCGGCGTCCTGACGGAACGCTGGGAGAGAGCCAAGCGCTCGCCCAAGCAGGAAGTTCCCTTCGACTTTCCCGCGCCGGAGTTGATGGCTGGCGTCCTGGCGGAAGTCGCGTGGAAGGCGCAGACGGAATTGGGAGGACGGGAGATTCCGGCCGACGATCTCGAGTCGTGGATCGAAGCTGCCCTGGCCGATGACCCGGAGTGGGGAGGCAAGAGGAAAAACGCCGCGCGAGATTTGCTCCACGTCATCCGAGAGCGTACGGGCTTGCTCGCCGACGCGGGCGGCGACAGCTTTCAATTCGTCCACCTGAGCCTCCAGGAGTACATGGTGGCGTTCTACCTGCTCGACCGTCTCGACGACGCACAATGCTGCCGGGTGGTGCGTCACTTCCTTCATGCGCCGGAGTGGGAAGAAATCCTGCGCTTGACGATCGGCGCGGCGTCGCGCAACCGGGCCGACGCTCTCGTCCGCGCGATACTTGACAAGCCGACGAGCGAGTGGGAGGAGATCAGTCGCCGTGACCTGCGTTTCGTCTGCCGGTGCATGGAGGATCGCCCGAACGTCAGTGAGGCGGTGCTCGGGAATGTTCGATCGCGATGGTTGAAGATTCTAGAAGAGCGATCATACGACGACGAGGCGGCTCTGATTCGCGATGGCGTCGGCCTGGGGTTGACTCCTGAGACGCGTAAATCCATCGAAATCCGACTGGATAGTGACGACGCTCGTGTACGGCGAATAGCAGTCGAGTACTTCGCCAAGTATCATGGCAGTCACGAGAGTATTCACACAGTCTTCGAAGATAAACTCAAGGAGCATAGATCATGCGTGCGACGAACTGCGGTAGAATATTTTGCTGAAATAGGCTCGGACGAGGACAAGTACCTAATTGCCATTGAGGGTTTACTCGACGACAAGGATCCTCGAGTCCGGGAAGCCGCCATCGAGTATTTCGCTAGAGTCTGCGCGAAGACATCGAAGGCGCGCGAGATTTTCGGAAGGCGAATTAGGTCCGCGGAAGTGGATGTCCTAGAGAGCGCCATTCATTACTTCACAAGAACCAGCGAAGATGACCGCAGAATCCGCAAGATCGTGGAAGCACAGCTCCATGAGTCGGGTTTGAGGGCAGCCGTCATCAAGTATCTTGCAAAGATAGGGACAAGAGACAGAGAGACTCGCACGACGATAAGGGAGTTTCTCGCTGACGAGGACGACTTGGTCGTGCTGGCTACAATCGAATACTTCAAGCATATAAGAGCAGCCGACGAGGCAACCAGTTCTGCAATCAAGGCGTTACTTGTAGTCGATCGCTTTCTGGTGCCCTTAGGGGCCATCGATTATTGTATAATGGTAGGCGTGGAGTTGTCGCGCTCGGAGATAGTGAAGCTGTTGGCACACAAAAACGCGATCGTGCGCCTGGCTGCGATCAGATACATTGCAGGTACAGGTGCATACGATGAGAGAACTAGAGCTATCATCGACAAGCACCTCACCGACGACGATCCCGCCGTAAGGGCGGCCGCGGTAGAATTCTTTTCAGAAGTCGGATTTGGCCCGAGGCTGCCACCCGTTTTAGCTGCACTAGGTACCGGTGCCTCGATGTTCGTTTCGAGAAAGGCCAAGCTGAAGGTAAGCATTGAGATTGGACGGCAGGGCGCCTACGATACCGCCTTGCTTGACTTGATTCCCAAGAAATGGCTACCCGATTACATTTCTTACGTCTTTGCCGCCGCCGCCGCTCGCCGTGACGAAGTCCGCCGCCAGTCCACGCCGCTGGCCGCTATCCTGGAGAGTGCCCTGCCGCAACAACGCCCAGCCGCTAAGTTTGCGGCGAATCTGACCGAATCCTTGCGGATGGCGCGTCTGATCGTCGACGACCTCCGCGTCTTCGATCACGTCTCTCTCGACCTGGGCTCAGGCGAAGCGGACGCCGGCCAGTGGACGCTGCTGCTTGGCGACAACGCCGTCGGCAAGACGACGCTCCTGCGCGCCATCGCGCTGGCCTGCATCGAGCAGCCGACGTCCTCGGCTTTGCTGGAGCTGACGGGCATCGCGGCTCCTTTCGTGCGTCACCAGGAGACTAGAGCGGCGGTCACATTGTGGACGTCGGCGGGCGAGATCCGTTGTTCCATCGCGGCGAACACGACCTCGGAGCGCCTCGAGCGACAGGGTCCGATTCTTCCCGGAACCGTCTTCGCCTACGGCTGCCAACGCGGCACGGCGTTCGGCGGTCCGATGCGCGAAGTCGACCTCAGCCCGATCGGCAGCGTCCGCACCCTCTTCGACGACAACGCGCACCTGATTCACGCCGAGACCTGGCTCCAGGAGATGCGTCTCGCCATGCACGAAGGCGGGGGAGCGCGGGAAGCGTTCTACGAGGCCCTCCGCGCGACGCTCCTCGCCGTTCTTCCCGGCGTCGAATCCATCGACTTCGACGAGAACGCCCAACTCTGGCTCGACGGTCCGAAGATCGGGCGCTCTCCCCTCGCCGCCATGAGCGGCGGCTACGTCACCACCATCGGCTGGATCGTCGACATGGTCGCCCGCTGGGCCGACCTCAGCCACCGGCACGGCGTCGAGCTCGACGGCGACTTTCGCGACAAGATGACCGGGCTCGTCCTCATCGACGAAATCGACCTCCACCTCCATCCGGTCTGGCAAACCGAGATTGTCTCCTCCCTGCGCCGGCAATTCCCCAGGATGAGCTTCGTCGCTACGACGCACAACCCGTTGACGCTCATGGGGGCAAAGCCGGGCGAGATCTGGGTCCTGCGCCGCGACGCCGAGAGCGGCCACGTGGACGTGAGTCAGCGGGACATCCGGGAGGGCATGTCGGCGGACGACGTGCTCACGGGCGAGTGGTTCGGCCTCGTCTCGACGCTGGACACCGGCACCCAGGACCTTCTCGACCAGCATCGCGCCCTGCTGCGCGCCGGCGTCGCCGTGGACGATCCCCGTCGCCAGGAGCTGGAAAAGAAGCTGCGCCGCCGCCTGGGCACGTTCCCTTCGACGTCACTGGATCGCATGGTTCAATCCATCGCGGCGGAGCTCATGGAGGGCGATTTCCGCCGTAAGACGCCGGACGAGCGGCACCCGATTCGTCGGCAGATCCTCGAGCGGGCGCGAAAGGAAAAAGCCGAGCTGAGAGCCTGATGCTCCTCTTCAAGCGTCCGCCGAAGCCGCCGGGATTCGACGAGATGTCGACGCTCATCGAGGCCGGGCGGGAGATCGACGGTGGGCCGCACGTCCGGGGCCGTAGCGTCCAGCCGGTTACGGGTCTTCTTCGACAGGGGTATTGGTGGCTCGCCTATCAATGGACGAACTGGCTCTTCGCCTGCACGATCTGCAACGGCACCTGGAAGATGACCCTGTTCCCGCTGGCGTGTGCTCCGAAGCCCCGATCGCCAGCCTCCGGGGTCGAGGACAGACCCCTGCTGCTCCATCCCTACGGCAAGGCGGCCCCCAGCCGTCACCTGAGCTTCGCCGATGTCCGCCTCGAAGTGGACGCCGAGCAGCGGTCGGGCATCGGCGTCTTCTGCCAGGGCGAGATGTCCGGACCCTTCCGGGCCCTCCCTGTGTCCTGGCTGATCGAGTATGCTCCGGGCATGAGAAGCCCTGCGCGACTGGACCCGAGGAGCGTTGAGATCGTCGACGAGGAGGTGGCGCGGATCCTCCGCGCCAAGACCGGCGCCGAGCGTTTGGAGATCGCGTTCGAGATGTACGATTCCGTATGGCGCATGCTGACGAGCATGTTGACGGCGGACCATCCCGACTGGAACGAGGAGCAGGTCCGCGACGAGGTGATCCGGAGACTCTCTCATGGCTACACGTCAGGATGAGCTGCTCGGGCGCCTCGTCGGCATTCTCGAGAGTCTCGATCTCCGGTATTTCGTGACGGGCTCGGTCGCGGCCATGTACTATGGCGAGCCCAGGCTGACCAACGACATCGACGTCGTCGTCGATCTTCCGAAGCAGAAGATCCGGGAGTTTTGCGAATCTTTCCCTTCGGGCGAGTTCTATCTGAGCGAGGAAGCGCTCGACCGGGCCGTACGACAGCATGGTATGTGCAACGCCATCCACATTCGCTCCGGCCTGAAGATCGATATTATGATACCCAAGGAAACTCTTTTCGATCGCAGTCGTTTCGAACGAGCAAGACGGGTCCAGCCTGTCGAAAAGCTGGAAGCGTCGTTTGCCTCTGCCGAGGACGTCATCATCAAGAAGATGGACTTCTTCCGAGAAGGCGGCTCGGAAAAGCACCTGCGAGACATTACCGGCATCCTGATGGTCTCCGGCGACGCGCTCGATCACGAATACATAGAAGGCTGGGCCGACCAGATGGGGCTCGAGACCATCTGGCGGACGATCAAATACCTCGTCAGCCAGAAGCGATAGGCGTGGTCCTACGGCCGGTAGGTCGCCGCGCAGTCCGAACCCTCCCACACCGTGACCTCGGCGACCCGCGCCCGGCCGCCGCGCGCCGACTCGGTGCGCTTCTCGAGCTCCTGGCACAGCCAGCGCGCCAGGTGCTCGGTGGTGGGGCTCACCGTGTCGAACGGCGGCACCGAATTGATGTCGGCGTGGTGCAGGGGAGCCACCAGCTTCCTCAGGGCGTCCTTGATCTCCAGGAAGTCGCAGGCCATGCCCTCGCCGTCGAGCTCACGGCTCTCCAGCACCGCCTCCACCCGCCAGCTATGGCCGTGGACGGGCTCGGGACGGCCGTGGTAGAAGCGCAGGTGGTGCGCCGCCTCGAAGCGTTCGTTGACGCGCAGGACGTAGGTGGGCATAGGCGCGATTGTAGCCGCTCTTGGCGGGGTAGACTCCTGGTGACCGCAAAATCCCGGGGCCGATGATGGATGCCGACAGCCTGATCCTCCTGGCGATCCTCGCCTACACCATCGCCGCCTTCGTGCGCGAGTGGTTCTCGATCGACGTGGTGGCGCTCACCACCATGGGGCTGCTCCTCCTCTTCGGCCTGGTGACCCCCCAGGAGGCGATCTCGGGCTTCAGCAACGAGGCGGTGGTCACGGTGATGATGGTCTTCATCCTGAGCGACGCCCTGGTGCGCAGCGGCCTGGTCGCGAAGGTCGCGCACCGCTTTGCGCGCCTTTCGGGCGAGACCCACTGGCCGGGCGCGATCGCGCTGCTGGTGGTCGCCGGGGTGCTCTCCGCCTTCATCAACAACGTGGCGGCGCTGACGATCTTCATGCCGGTGTCGATCCAGCTCGCCCGGCACTACCGCGTGAGCCCGTCGAAGCTGCTGCTGCCGCTCTCCTACGCCACCATCTTCGGCGGCGCCTGCACCCTGGTGGGCACCTCGACCAACCTGCTCGTCAGCTCGCTCTCCGGCGATTACGGCTTCGCGCCGCTGACGATGTTCGAGCTCACCGGGCTCGGCGCCATCCTCTTCGCCGTCGGCCTCGTCTACACCGTGCTGGTGCCGATGCGCACCCTGCCGGCGCGCACCGACGAGGAGGGCCTCACCGGCAAGTACCACCTCCGCGGCTTCCTCACCGAGGTCCGGGTGCCCGCGGGATCGCCGCTGGCGGGCCGCACGGCCATGGAGGAGAAGGTCAGCCAACGCTTCAATGTCAACGTGCTCGAGATCCTCCGCGGCAAGCGCAAGATCGCAACCGACCTGCGCAACACCCGGCTCGCGGTGGGCGACACCTTGATCGTGCGCGGCGCGGTGGAAGACATCCTGTCGTTCCGCGAGCAGTACCGCCTGCTGCTCCTGACCGACCTCAAGCTCACCGACGCCGACCTCGCCGACGAGGAGAACATCCTCGTGGAGGTCCAGCTCTCGCCGACCTCGCGGCTTACCGGCGCGACGCTCAAGCAGATCGATTTCCGCCGGCGCTTCGGCTGTTTCGTGCTCGCCCTCCGGCGCACCGGCGAGCTCATCCGCGACCGGGTGGCGTTGATCCCGCTCAAGAACTGGGACACGCTCCTCGTCTTCGGTCCGCGCTCGCGCGTCGAGGCCCTGGGCGACGACTTCCTCTCCCTCCAGGAGCTCGAGGTGCGGCTGCGGCTGAGCCCCCGGTGGTGGGTGAGCGCGGCGGTGGTGCCGGCGGTGATGGTGCTCGCCGCGCTCGGCGTGATGCCGATCCTGAAGGCGTCGATCCTCGGCGTGGTGGTGATGCTCGTCGCCGGCGGGATCACCATCCAGCAGGCCTACCGGGCGATCAACTGGACGGTGATCTTCCTCGTCGCGGCGATCCTGCCGATAGGCAAGGCCATGGTCAATACGGGGCTCGCCCAGCGGCTCGGCGAAGGCGTGGCCGGGTTCGGCGCCGCGCTCGGGCCGTGGGCCGTGGTGGCGCTCCTCTACCTCGTCACCATGGTGCTGACCGAGGTCATGTCCAACAACTCGACCGCCGTGCTCATGGTGCCGATCGCCGTCTCCACCGCCGCCGCCCTCGGCGTCGACGGCAAGACCTTCCTGATGACCGTGACCTTCGCCTCCTCGGCGAGCTTCCTGACCCCGATGGGCTACAAGACCAACGCCATGGTCTACGGCCCGGGTGGCTATACCTTCATGGACTACATCCGCGTCGGCCTGCCGCTCAAGCTCATCGTCTGGGTCCTCACCGTGGCGCTGCTGCCGCTGTTCTGGCCGTTCGCTCCCGCGTGAGGCGGAAGAGCTCGAGGAAAACGTCGTGGGCGAGCTCCTCGGCCCGGCAGCGCGCCGGCAGACCGGCGGCCTCGAGCAGCGCCGCGGCCTCGCCGCGGCCGAGCTTGGCGGCGAGGGCGTTCCTGAGCGTCTTGCGGCGCTGGCCGAAGGCGAGGTGGACGAGGCGCCGGAAGGCGGGCATGTCGCGCTCCGGTAGCGGCGGCGCGTGGAGGTCGAGCCCCACGAAGGCCGCGGCCACCTTGGGCGGCGGCTGGAAGCTGCCGGGGCGAACGGCGCCGAGCCAGCGCGCCGACGCCTGCGCCGCGACCAGCACGCTCAGGGCGCCGTAGGCGCTCTCGCCCGGCCGCGCCACGAGGCGCTCTCCCACCTCCTTCTGCACCATGAAGGCGGCCCGCGGCACCGCCGCGGCGTGCGGCAACAGCGCCTCGACGAGACGCGTCGCCACGTTGAACGGCAGGTTGCCGGCCACCAGCGTCGGCGGCGGCAGGCGGCCGAAGTCGAGGTCGCGGGCGTCGGCCACGGCGATGCGCAGACGTCCCTCGCCGGGGGCCGTGCGCCGCCGCAGCACGAAGGCCCATTGCGCGTCGAGCTCGACGGCCACCACCCGCGCGCCGGCGCGCAGCAGCTCGGCGGTGAGCACGCCGCCGCCGGGCCCGATCTCGAGCACCCGCTCGCCCGCGGGGCGCAGGAACTCGACCAGCGGCCGGCAGAGCCGGCCGTCGCGGAGGTGGTGCTGGCCGAGACGCTTCTTGAGCCGCGGAACCGGCATCGGTCCCCGTTTACTCGGGGCGGATCTCGCGGCCCTCGAGCTTCTTCTCGTCTTCGCGCGCCGCCAGGCGCTCGGCTCGCCGCGTGAGCTCGCCGTGGCGCTCGGAGAGCAGCGTCGCCGCGTCGTCGAAGAGCTCCAGGGCGGCCTGGATCTGCACGTCGCCGCGGGCGAGCACGCGGTGGGCCGCCTCGGTGCCGAAGGCGGCGGTGAAGATGTCGGAATGGATCTGGCGGCGCGCGAACTCCGCCAGCTCGCCGTCTTCGAACATCTCGTCGACGTCCTCGCGCGAGGCGACCTCTTCCTTCACCAGCCAGTCGCGGAACTCGTCGAGAAGGGTCGGCGGCGGCTCCCAGCCGCGGTCGCGGATCCACGACGCGCGCCGCCGCTGGTAGTCCACGGCGAAGTCGAAGAACGTGTTGTGGGCGTAGAGGAACTGCAGGGCCGGCGGGCCGTCGGGCAGGTCCACGAAGACGTCGGGCGCGATGCCGCCGCCGCCGTAGACCGTGCGCCCGAGATCGGTGGCGTATCCCGGTTCGTCCTGCTCGACCTCGGGCGTCACGTCCGGCGGCGTCGCCACCTCGGGCTCCCGGGCGTTCTCGAAGTGCGTGTAGTAGTCGAAGTAGGAGGAGTAGTCGCGCTGGATCAGCCGGCCCGAGGGGGTGTAGTACTTCGCCGTGGTCAGGGCGATGCCGGCGCCGTAGGAGAGGTTGTAGACCGTCTGTACCAGGCCTTTGCCCCAGGTCGGGGTGCCCACCACCAGCCCCACGTCGTGGTCCTGGATGGCGCCGGCGAGGATCTCGGCGGCCGACGCCGTGCCGTTGTTGACGAGCACCACCAACGGCACGTCGATCGGCGGGTGCTCGCCGTCGGACTGGTAGCTCTGGTAGGAGCTCGGCAGGCGGCCGCGGGTCTCGACGATCTTGGTGCGCTCGGGCACGAAGAAATTCGACACCGCCACGGTCTGGTCGAGCAGGCCGCCGCCGTTCGAGCGCAGGTCCAGGATCAGGCGCTCCAGGCCCTGCTGGCGCAGCTTGGCGAGCGCTTCCTCCATCTCCGGCGCGGTCGAGCGCGAGAAGTCGGTGAGGCGGATGTAGCCGGTGCCGGGCTCCATCATGTAGGCGTAGCGCACCGTGTTCTGCGGGATCTCGTCGCGGGTGATGGCGAGCTGGAGCGGCTCGTCGAGACCGCGGCGCACGATGGTGACGTTGACCTGGGTGTCCTTCGGCCCCTTGAGCTTCGAGACCGCCTCGTCGAGCGACATCGTGTCGGTCGGCTCGCCCTCGATGGTGGAGATCACGTCGCCCGCCCTGAGGCCCAGCCGCCAGCCCGGCGTACCCTCGATCGGGCTGATGACGGTGAGCTGGCCGTTGCGCATGCTGACCAGGATGCCCAACCCGTAAAAGCTCCCCTGCTGGCGCTCCTTCATGCTCTCGTAGGACTCGGGAGAGAGGAAGTTGGTGTGCGGGTCGAGGGTGCGGAGCATGCCGTCGATCGACGCGTAGATCAGGTCGCGGTAGCTCACCTCGGCGCCGTAGCCCTCGTGGGCGAGATGGAGCAGCTCGGTGTAGAGGCGCATCTGCCCCTGGGTCTCGCCGCTCACGGCGAGGAGCCGGTCGCCGGCGAAACCGCCGGCGAGGAGAGCTGCGGCGAAGAGGACGATCGCGGCGTTACGCCATGGTTTGCTCATCGGCAAAGGATACCAGCCTTTCGTCTGCGGGCCAAACGGCGGGGCCAGGAATATTGCCGGCGCCGCCTGCCGGCGCCTTCCTCCTGGCTTACGTGCGGCGCGGGGACGGAGTTTGCCCCGGGAGGTGCCGCCTTGACTTTCCCCGGCGGGCACCCGATCATGGAGGCAGGTGGCATCGTCATGTTTGGTCCCCTAGGCGTCCCCGAGCTGCTCTTCATCCTGGCCCTGGCGCTCCTCATCTTCGGCCCGCGCAAGCTGCCCGAGATCGGACGCACGCTGGGCCGCGGGATGTCCGAGTTCCGCAAGGCGTCCAACGAGCTGCGCCGCACCCTCAACGCCGAGGTCGTCCGCGAGGAGCTGCGCCAGAACGATCCGCGCCGCATCCTCAAAGAGGCCATCGACGAGCCGCCGGCCGAGAAGAGGCCGCCGAAGAAGCCGTCGAAGAAGGCGCCGGACGACGCCGAGGCGCCCTCCGAGGGTCCCGGCGGCACCGTGGCCCGCGGCGGCGCCGCCGACCCGTCCGCCGAGACGCCGGCATCGTGAGCGGGCCGCGGAAGATCCCGCCGTTCCGGCGCGCCGGCGACGACGAAGACCTCGCCAGCATGAGCCTGCTCGAGCACCTCGAGGAGCTGCGCAACCGGCTCCTCTGGTCGCTGATCTCCTTCGGCGTCGCCTTCGGCGCTTGCTGGGGCTTCGCCGACCCGATCTACGAGTTCCTGGCGCAGCCGATCTACCGCTTCCTGCCGGAGGGCAAGAAGCTCGTCTTCCTCGGCGTCACCGACCCCTTCATGCTTTACGTGAAAGTGGCGGCGCTGGCGGCGATCTTCGCCGCCGCGCCGGTGGTCCTCTACCAGGTGTGGGGCTTCGTGGCGCCCGGGCTCTACCGCCGCGAGCGGCGGATGGTGGGGCCGTTCATCTTCTTCGGCTCGCTGCTCTTCCTCGCCGGCGGCGCCTTCGGCTACTACGTCGCCTTCCCGTTCGCCGTCGAGTTCCTGCTCGGCATGGGCGAGCGCTTCGAGGCCCAGATCACCGTCACCCGCTACCTGAGCTTCCTGATGACCATCATCCTCGGCCTGGGAGTGATGTTCGAGCTGCCCACCCTGATCTTCCTGCTCTCGAAGGTGGGGCTCGTGACCCCGGGCTTCCTGATGCGCCACTTCCGCTGGGCGGTGCTCCTCATCTTCACCACCGCGGCGATCATCACGCCCACGCCCGACGTGGTGAACCTGTGCGTCTTCGCCCTGCCCACGATCCTGCTCTACCTGCTGGGCGTCGGCGTCGCCTGGCTCTTCGGCGGCCGCCGCGAGCGCGAGCCGGCGCCGGCGCCGGCGGCGTCGGATTGACGCCGCGGTTCCGAACCGGACGCCGTTGTGCCAGAATGACGCGAGATGGCCGACGCACCCCAAGTCCTGGTGATCGACGACGAGACCGGCTCCCGCGAGTCGATGGCCATCGCCATCGAGCGTGCCGGCTACGACGTGCGCACCTTCGACGACGCCCGCAAGGCCCTCGAGTACGTGCAGGCGAGCCCCGGCGTGCAGCTCGCGGTCTGCGACCTGCGCATGCCGGGCATGGACGGCCTCGAGCTGATCAGGGAGGTGCGCCAGCGCGGGCTCGACCTGGCGCTGATCCTGGTCACCGGCTACGGCTCGATCGAGTCGGCGGTGGAGGCCATGCGCCAGGGCGCCGACGACTACCTCACCAAGCCCGTAGACCTCTACGAGCTGCGCCAGCGGGTGCGCAACCACCTCGAGAAGCGCCAGCTCAAGGACGAGGTCACCAACCTGCGCCAACTGCTCGACAAGCGCTACGGCTTCGAGTCGATCATCGGCCAATCGGCGGCCATGGAGCACCTCTTCGAGCAGATGAAGGTGGTGGCGCCCACGCGCTCGAACGTGCTCGTGGTGGGCGAGAGCGGCACCGGCAAGGAGCTGGTGGCGAGCGCGCTGCACCACAACAGCCCGCGCGTCGACGAGCGCTTCCTCGCCCTCAACTGCGGCGCCATCCCCTCCGACATCCTCGAGAGCGAGCTCTTCGGCCACGAGCGCGGCTCCTTCACCGGCGCCGTGGGCCGCAAGATCGGCAAGTTCGAGCTCGCCCACAAGGGCACGCTCTTCCTCGACGAGATCTCCGAGCTCTATCCCGAGCTCCAGGTCAAGCTGCTGCGCGTCCTGGAGGAGCGCCAGATCATGCGCGTGGGCAGCGGCGAGCTCATCCCGGTGGACTTCCGGCTCATCGCCGCGACCAACCGCGACTTGGAGAAAGAAGTCGAGGAAGGCCGCTTCCGCGAGGACCTCTACTACCGCCTCAAGGTGGTGACGCTGCGCATCCCGCCGCTGCGCGAGCGCCAGGGCGACATACCGCTGCTGCTCGAGCACTACCTGAAGCTCGCCTGCGAGGAGCACGGGAGGCCGCCGCTGCGCTTCTCGACCGAGGCCCTGGAGGCCTTGAACCGCTTCGCCTGGCCCGGCAACGTGCGCCAGCTCAAGAACGTGGTCGAGTCGGTCGTGATCTTCCAGCGCGACGAGGTCATCGGCACCCTGGCCCTGCCGCCGGAGGTCCGCGAGGCGACCATGGTCTCGGGCCACCACGCCCCGGTGCAGAACCTGGTGGGCCAGCCGCGCACCATGGAAGAGATCGAGCGCCAGGCGATCCTCGAGACCCTCCAGCGCACCGGCGGCCACCGTTCCGAGGCGGCCCGGCTGCTCGGCATCGGGCTGCGCACCTTGCAGCGCAAGCTCAAGGACTTCAAGGACCAGGGCTACTTCGACGATTAGGAGGAATCGAGGCCATGGATCTTCCGGCTGAGGTGCAGCTCCACAACCCGATTCTCGGTCTCAAAGGCAACGCGGCGACGCTGGTGGCGGTGAGCCCGCACGGCTACTACGAGGTCAAGCTGAGCTTCGGCCAGAACGTCCACCGGATGCTGCTGCCGGTCGCCGACACGGTGATCGTCTTCCGCGATCCGGAGCCGCAGTTCGCGGGCGTCGAGATCGAGCGCTAGCGGCGACTGGTGCCTCATCATGGGCGATCTAGACCCGCCGCGGACGCGGGCCGCCGCCGAGGAGTCGGGCGGGCAGGAAGAGCACCGCCTTGAGCAGCTCGAAGACGCCGTCGACGGCGATGCCGATCAGGCGTAAGGGAAGGAGCAGCAGCCAGACGAGCGGATAGGCCAGGAGCGCCAGCAACGCCAGCGGCCAGTACAGCACCAACAGGATGATCCAGAGCAGGAACGCCCACATCGTTGACCACCTCCATCCGACACTACGCAGACCCCGCGCGAAGGTTACGCCCGCCCCCTCTGGCGCTCGCGAGCCGAAACCGGGTACAATCGGCGGTCACCATGGCTGTCGGGCGTCCCATTCGCCGCGTGCGCGCGTTGGCGCTGGCCCTCCTGGGTGCCGGGCTGCCCGCCGGCGTGGCTGCCCAGGTCCAGGTCAAGGTGCTCGCCGACGGCACCAAGGTGATCTACAACGAGACCTCCGCCCAGCGCGCCCGGCGCACCGCCGGCTCTCTCCTGCCGGTGCCCTCGATCCAGCTCGGCTCGCTGATCGACTACTACGCCCGGCACCACGACCTCAATCCGCGGCTGGTCCAGGCGGTGATGCAGGCGGAGTCGGGCTACAACGCCACCGCCCTGTCGCGCAAGGGCGCCATGGGCCTGATGCAGCTCATGCCGGAGACCGCCCGCGAGCTCGCGGTGGACGACCCCTATGATCCCGAGCAGAACGTCCGCGGCGGCACCGCCTACCTGCGGCGAATGCTGCGCCGCTTCGGCGACCTCAGACTGGCGCTGGCGGCCTACAACGCCGGCCCCACCGCGGTCACCCGCTACCAGGACGTGCCGCCTTTCCTCGAGACGCGGGACTACGTGCGCAAGGTCCTCGCCCTCTTCCAGGGGACCTCCGCCGCGAGCCCCGCGCCGCTGCTCCAGGAGCACGCCCGCGACCAGTCCCAGGTGCGGCAGAAGAGCGAGCAACGCTCCGCCGAGTCGAGGCGCGGCGGCGATCCGGTGTTCCTCACCCGCGACGAGGCGGGCCGCATCGTGATCACCACCACCGCTCCGAAACCGAACTGAAGCCTTTGGCCCAGATCGTCAACCTGCCGAACGCCTTGACGCTGTTCCGGATCCTCCTGGTGCCGGTGCTGGTCGTCGTGCTGCTGACGAAGTTCGAGGGCAAGGAGTTCGTGGGGCTCGGGCTCTTCCTGCTCGCCGCCCTGACCGACTTCCTCGACGGCTACTTCGCCCGCCGCTGGGGGCTGGTGACCCGCATCGGCAAGCTGCTCGACCCGGCGGCCGACAAGATCCTCACCTCCGCCGCCTTCATCTCGCTGGTCGAGATCGGCAGCGCGCCGGCCTGGATCGTGGTGATCATCATCGCCCGCGAGTTCGCGATCTCGACCCTGCGCAGCGTCTCGGCGGCCGACCAGGTGGTGATCGCGGCGTCGTGGTCGGGCAAGGTGAAGACCGCGGCCCAGTTGGTCGCCATCGCGCTGCTCATCGTGCACCAGCGCCTCGGCGAGCTCCAGGTGCTGGCCACCGTCGCCCTCTGGGTGGCCCTTCTCCTCAGCGTCTACTCGGGCATCGAGTACGGCGTGCGCTACGCCGGCGTGGTGCGCGGACGCGCCGATCAGGCCTCGACGTAGGAGCGCACCCGCTCCGTGGCCTGGGGCGCCGTCAGCAGGCTGACGGCGACGAAGACGGCGACGTTGGCCGCCAGGCCCCAGATCCCCTCGTGCATGCCGGCGATCGGCGACAGGGCGGGCCAGAGGCGGAAGAGCGTGTTGACGGCGAAGCCGGCGAGCAGACCCGACAGGGCGCCGGCGCCGGTGGCCCGCGGCCAGTAGAAGGCGGCGAAGGCGAGGGGGAAGATCTGGGCGATCCAGCCGTAGGACATGAGCAGCAGCTCGACGAGCGACGTCTCGGAAGCGACGGCGAAGTAGTAGGCGAGGGCGGCGAGCACGACGACCAGACCGCGGATCCACAGCCGTTCCTTGCGGTCGTCGAGCCAGCCCCGCGGCACCGCCTTGGCGAGGCCGTCGCACACGCCCACCGAGGCGGCGGAGTGGAGGATCGAGTCGCCGGACGACATCGAGGCCGCCAGCGTGCCGGCGCAGACCAGGCCGATGACGATGGGCGAGAGTCCCTCGATCTGGGTCAGGACGTAGGGGAGGATCTGGTCTGTTTTTTCGACGCCGGGATAGGCGAGCACGCCGGCAAAGCCGATGAGCAGGATCGGCACCAGGAAGATCTGGAAGGTGGGGTACATGACCACGGTGCGGCGCAGGGCGCGGTCGCTCTTGGCCGCGTAGGCTTTCATGAAGAGGTGGGGCCACATCGAGAAGCCGATGGCGGAGATCAGCACCGCGGAGCTGAAGCCGGCCCAGCTCCAGGGCTCGCCCGACGCGGTCAAGCCCGGCGCTTCGAGCAGCGCCGCCTTCTCGCTGGCGGCGATCGCGGCGAACATCTCCCCCACCCCGCCGTAAAGCCTGGCGGGCAGCCAGAGGCCGAGGAACCAGGCGATCACCATCATGAAGAGGCCCTGGAAGGTGTTGGTCCAGCCCACGCCGAGAACGCCGCTGGTGAGCACGTAGACCACCACCACGCCGTAGGTGACGGCGGCGCCCACGGCCTCGCTCACCCGGCCTTCGGTGATGGTGTTGAGGATCAGGCCGGCGCCCTCCATCTGCAGCGTCAGGTAGGGCACGAAGGCCACCAGGCTGACCGCCGCCAGCACCACCGACAGGGCGCGGCTGTCGTAGCGGTGCGAGAGCAGCTCGGCCTGGGTCACGAAGCCGAAGCGCTGGCCGAGGCGCCGCGCCCGCGGCCCCATGAAGTAGAAGGGCACCATGCCGATGGTGCCGTAGGCGATGATGTAGAAGGCCGAGGCGCCGCGCGAGTAGGCCCAGCCCGGGCCGCCGAGGAAGGCGAACGAGGAGAAGATCGACGCCCCGAGCACGAAATAAAGCACCACGAAGCCCATCGCCCGGTCGGCCGCCACGTAGCCGGCGATCGACTTGGAGACCTTGAGGCCGGGCAGGATGCCCATCGCCAGGGTGACGGCGAGGTAGACGCCGCAGACCACCAGCGCGACGAGCCACGTCTCCATGCGCCTAGCCCGTCTCCCCGGGATCGACTTCCGTGGCGTAGAGCGCCAGCAGCGCCGCGAAGCCGGCGAGAAGGGCGAAGACGACCCAGGCCAGCGACAGCGGCAGCCCCAGGATCATCGGGCGGATGCCGGAGAACAGCGGGTAGACCGGCCACAGCACCGAGGCCACCACCAGGAGGTAGAAGGCGGCGAAGAGGAGTCGCCGGCGCTTCTTCCTGGGATCGGTGCCGGGCGGGAAGAGCACGAGCCCCGTGGGCAGGGATTCGCGGTCGAGAACGGATCGCGGCGTCGCGCTCATTCGGTCGTCGGGGGAGAGGGTGGTGCGCCCGAAGGGATTCGAACCCCTGACCTACGGCTCCGGAGGCCGTCGCTCTATCCAACTGAGCTACGAGCGCATTCAAAGATTCGCGGAGATCGCGTCGCGCGGATGGCCTGCCTGGAGGGATTCGAACCCCCGACCCGCGGCTTAGAAGGCCGCCGCTCTATCCGGCTGAGCTACAGGCAGCCGGGCTGTGTCTTCAGCTTACCGCTGTCCGGCGGGCCGTGAATATCGGGGCGCCGAGATTCGAACTCGGGACCCCCTGCTCCCAAAGCAGGTGCGCTACCAGACTGCGCCACGCCCCGTCGGCATACGCGACGAGCAAGTCTAAGCGAACCGCCGCCCGTCTGTCAATGGCGAGGGCCGGCGTCCGTTCAGGGCGCTGACCGCGCCAGTCAGCCGTCGTCCCCCTTGCGTCGATTTCGTCTACTTCTATAAACTGACCGCCAGGTCAGCGGGCTGACCCGAGGCGACGAAGCAGCCGCGGACGGCAGAAGAGAATGGCAGTCGAAGCGAAGACGAAAGAGCAGCTCATCCAGGAGTTCCGCGTCCAGACCATACGGGACGCGGCGGCGCGCGTCATCGCCCGCAAGGGGCTCGACGGCGCCACCATGCAGGCCATCGCCGACGCCGCCGGCATCGCCAAGGGCACGATCTACCTCTACTTCCAGAACCGCGGCGAGCTGCTCGAGCGCACCGCCGACCACGCCTTCTCGCAGCTCCTCGACGAGGTGCTCGGGATCCTGGCCGCGCCCGGGCCGCTGCCCGAGCGGCTGCACCGCCTGATCGCGGCCCAGATCTCCTACTTCGACGAGCGCCGCGACTTCTTCCGCCTCTACCTCTCGGTGCGCTACCCCGAGGGCGCCTCCGAGGCCAGCCGCCGCGAGCGCAAGACCTGGGAGCAGCACAAGGTCTACGTCGAGCGCCTGACGGTGTTCTTCGAGGAGGCGGTCGCCCGCGGCGAGATCCGGCCGATGGACGCCGCGCGCCTCGCCCTCTTCGTGAGCGAAGGCGTGATCGCCATCCTCATCCGCCGCCTCGCCGAGGCCGAATCGGTGCCGGTGGCCGAGGACGTCGACTGGCTCGCGGAGACGATCCTCCACGGCATCGCCCTGCCGGAGGAGGAGCCGTGAGGACCTCGGGGACGATCCTCTTGGCCCCCGCGATCCTCTCGGCCCTCGCTGCCGTGGCGGCGCTCGCCGCCGAGCCCGCGGTGCTGACGCTCGCGGACGCCGTGGAGCGCGCCCTCGAGGCCAACCACGCCCTCGCCCGCGCCCGCTCCGAGGTCGCCGTGGCCGACGCCGACGTGCGCCGCGCCGCGTCGCTGGTCAAGCCGCGGCTCGACCTCGACGCTCGCGCCACGCGCAACTCGCCCGAGGTCGCGATCGCCTTCCAGGACCTGACCGCGACGCTCCTGCCGCGCGAGGACTGGGACGCCCGGCTGCGCCTGCGCCAGCCGCTCTACGCCGGCGGCCAGGAGTGGAAGGCCTACCGCCAGTCGCGGATCGCCGCCGGCGGCTCCCGCGACGGCCTGCGCGGCGCCGAGGAGGACCTGCTCCTGCGCCTGGTCGCCGACTACTTGGGCGTGGCCCGTGGCGACGCCCTGATCGCCGTGGAGACCCGGAGCGTCGAGCTCGCCACGCGCCGTCTGGGCCGCGCCGAGGTCTTCTTCGAGGCCGGCGAGGTCACCCGCGTCGACGTGCTGCGCGCCCGTGCCGCAATCGCCGCGGCCGAGCGCCGCCTGGCGAGCGCCAGGCGCTTGCGCGAAACCGCGGCCGGACGCCTGCGGATCGACCTGGCGCTCGACGGCGTCGTGGCCGTCGAGCGGCCCGAGCGGCCGTGGCCCTCGCCGCCGCCCGCGGCCGAGCTCGAGGCGCGGGCCCTGGCCCGCCCCGAGGTGGCGCGGGCCGAGAAGGAGCTCGAGATCGCTACCCTCGAGGTCGCCCGCCGGCGCGGCGCCCGCCTGCCGGAGGTCGACGCTGAAGCGCTCTGGACCCGCCAGCGCGCCAACTTCCCCACCGACCAATACGCCTCGGTCTCGCTGCTGGTGAGCGTGCCGCTCTACCGCGGCGGCCGGGTGGCGGCCGAGGTGGCGATCGCCCGCGAGCGCGAGCGCCAGGCGAGCCAGGCCCTCGCCGAGCTGCGCCTGGTGGTGCGCGAGGGCTTGCGCCAGGCCCTGCTCGACCGCGACGACGCCGCCACCCAGCTCGCCCTGGCCCGCGACCAGCTCGCCGCCGTGGAGGCCGAATACGCCGAGATCGCCGCGTTTTACGAGGCCCTCGAAGCCACCTCCCTGGACGTCGAGGTCGCCGAGCTGGCGCTCGCCGAGGCGCGCCGCGCCGGGGTCGAGGCCGCGCTCGACCGCGACCTCGCCGAGGCCGGCGTGTGGCACGCGGCGGGCGGCCTGAAGTCGGCTCTCCGCGAGGAGCATGAACCGTGAAGCCCTTCGCCCCTGCGCCACTGCCCAGTCGGACAGGTCTGACAGGTCCGACAAGTCCGACGCCAGCGAGCCCTACACCCTGGGCCCTGGCCCTTCTCCTCCTTCTGATCCCCCTGACCGCCTGCCACGACGGCGGCGGCACCGCGACGGCCCAGGAGCCCGCCATCCCGCCCGAGGACGTCCGCGAGCTCACAGCGGCCGTCCGCGCCGAGCCCGCGCCGATGCCCGCGGGGCAGGAGAGCTCCGGCCGGCTCACCGCCACCGGCGAGCTGGTGGCCTTCGTCGAGTCCGAGCTGGTGCCGCGCCAGGGCGGGCGCGTGGGCCGCATCCTGGCGGACGAAGGCGACGCCGTCGACGCCGGCCAGCCCCTGCTCGAGCTCGAGACCGAGTACTTCGAGCTCGAGGAGCGCGCCGCCGAGGCCGAGGACGCCCGCGCCGCCGCCGTGCTGCGCGAGGCCGCCCGCGAGCTCGAGCGCAAGCAGACCCTGGTCGACAAGGACTCGATCGCCCGCGCCGTCTATGACCGCACCATGGCCGCCCACGAGGAGGCCGCCGCCGCCCGCGAGCTCGCCCGCGCCCGCCTCGACCTCGCCCGCCAGCGCCGCGCCGACGCCGTGCTGCGCTCGCCGCTGGCCGGCGTCGTGGTCGAGCGCCGCGTCGACGTCGGCGAGAGCCTGCAGCCGACGACCGTCGCCTTCGTCCTCGTCCAAAGCCGGCCTTTGAAGCTGCGTTTCCGGCTCCCCGAGCGCTACCTGCCGGCGGTGCGGCGGGGCGACGTCGTCCGCGCCTTCTTCGACCCCTATCCGGACACCGCCTTCACCGGCGAGATCCACCGGATCGGCGCGGTCATCGACCCGGCCAGCCGCAGCCTCGAGGTCGAGGCGCTCCTGGCCAACCGCGACGGGCTCCTGCGCCCGGGCCTCTTCGCCCGCGTCGAGGTCGACCTGGAAGGCCGGGAAGAACAGGGAGACGGCGGTGCACAAGTTCGCTGAGATCTGCGTCCGCCGTCCGGTCTTCGCCTCGGTCCTCATCCTGGTCCTGGTGGTGGTGGGCGGCTTCTCCTACTTCCGCCTCGGCGTCGACCGCTACCCCGACGTCGACTTCCCCACCGTCGTCGTCACCACCCGCCTCGTGGGCGCGGCCCCCGAGGAGGTCGAGACCGAGATCACCGAGAAGATCGAGGAGGCCGTCAACACTATCGGCGGCATCGACCAGCTCGTCTCCACGTCCTCGGAGGGGGTCTCGGTGGTGACGGTGGGCTTCTTGCTCGAGAAGGACCCCGACGTGGCGGCCCAGGAGGTGCGCGACCGCCTGGGCACCATCCTCGCCGAGCTGCCCGCCGACGCCGATCCGCCCATCCTCGAGAAGATCGGCACCGACGCCGCGCCGGTGGTGGCCCTCGCCCTCTCGGGCGCGGCGCCGATCCGCGACATCTCCGAGCTCGCCGACAAGCTCGTGCGCCGCCGGATCGAGACCGTCCAGGGCGTGGGCCAGGTGCGCCTGCTCGGCGACCGGCCGCGCCGGATCAACGTCGTCGTCGACCCGGCCAAGCTGTCGAGCTTCGGCCTCACCGTGGCCCACGTGGCCGAGGCCCTGAGGAAGCAGAACGTCCAGATCCCCGGCGGCCGGGTCGAGCAGGGCGCGCGCAACCTCACCCTGCGCACCTACGGCCGCGTCACCAATCCCGCCGACTTCGCCCACCTCGCCATCACCACGCGCAACGGCTACGCCGTCAAGGTCGGCGACGTCGCCGCGGTCGACGACGGCCTCGCCGACGCCCGCTCCGCGGCCAGCGTCGACGGCCGGCCGGCGGTGGTGCTCCAGGTGCGCAAGCAGGCGGGCTCGAATACGGTGGCGGTCGTCGAGCGCGTCAAGGAGCGCGTCGAGGGCTTCCGCGGCCAGCTCCCCGAGGGCTGGCGGATCGACGTCGTGCGCGACGAGTCCACCTACGTCCTCGACTCGATCCGCACCGTCCAGGAGCACCTGGTCCTGGGCTCGATCCTCGCCGCGGCCGTCGTCTTCCTCTTCCTGCGCCGCTGGCGGCCCACGATCATCGCCGCCATCGCCATCCCGAGCTCGCTGATCGCCACCTTCGGCGCCATGGAGGCCCTGGGCTTCAGCCTCAACATGCTCACCCTGCTGGCCCTCACCCTCGCCGTCGGCATCGTGATCGACGACGCCGTGGTGGTGCTCGAAAACGTCTTCCGCTTCATGGAGGAGAAGAAGCTGAGCCCGCGGGAGGCGGCGGTCGAGGGCACCCGCGAGGTCGGTCTGGCGGTGCTCGCCACCACCTTCTCGCTGGTGGCGGTCTTCCTGCCGGTGGCCTTCATGGGCGGGCTGGTGGGGCTCTTCATGAAATCCTTCGGGCTCACCATGGCCTTCGCGATCATGGTCTCGCTGCTGGTCAGCTTCACCGTCACGCCCATGCTCGCCTCGCGCTGGCTCGACGCCCGCGCGGTTCCGGGCGGCGGCTCGAAATCGGGACTCTACGGCCGCCTCGAGCGCGCCTACGTACGGCTGCTGGCCTGGTCGATGCGCCGCCGCTGGGTGGTGGTGGCGGCGTCGCTGCTCGCCATCGCCGCCACCGTGCCGCTCTTCCAGGCGGTCAACAAGAACTTCCTGCCGGAGAACGACGAGAGCCAGTTCGAGGTCGTGGTGCGCGCGTCCGAGGGCACCAGCGTCGCGGCGACGCTCAAGATCCTCGAGTCGATCGCCGGCCGCGCCGCCGCCTGGCCCGAGGTGGAGACGACCCTCGTCACCGTGGCCGACGACCAGCAGCGTTCGCAGAACCAGGGCCGCGTCTACGTCAAGCTGGTGCCGCCCGGCGAGCGCGCGGCGGACCAGTTCGCGGTCATGAGGCGGGTGCGCGAGGGCGTCCTGCCGCTCTACGGCGAGCTCGGGCTGCGCACCCAGGTCACGAAGATCAACACGATCGCCCCGGGCAACAACGCCGAGGTCCAGCTCTGGATCGGCGGCCGTGAGCTCGACCGTCTCGCCGAGCACTCGCAAGCCTTGCTGGCGCGTCTGCGCGCCATGCCCGGCGTGGTCGACGCCGACAGCAACTTCATCGCCGGCAACCCCGAGCTCGAGGTCCACGTGGACCGCGCCAAGGCCGCCGAGCTCGGCGTGCGGGTGGAAGACGTGGCGGCGACCCTCACCGTCCTGGTGGGGGGCCAGAACGTCACCTCCTACTACGAGGGCGGCGAGCAGTACGAGGTCCACGTGCGGGCCGCGGCGCGCGACCGCCGCGATGTCGCCGGCATCGCCCGCGCCGAGGTGCCGTCGGCCAAGCTCGGCACGGTGCGCCTCGAGGACGTGGTGACCATGACGGAGGGCACCGGCCCCGCGTTCATCAACCACATCGCCCGCCAGCGCCAGGTGCTCATCTACTGCAACGTGCTCCCCGAATACTCGAGCCAGACGGTGATCGACTCCCTGGCCGCGTGGGCCGCGGATCTCGACATGCCGGCCGGCTACAGCTTCGGCTTCACCGGCCGCTCGGAGGAGCAGGGCAAGGCGGCCAAGAACTTCCTGCTCGCCTTCGTGCTCTCGATCGTCTTCATGTACCTGATTCTGGCGGCGCAGTTCGAGAGCTGGATCCACCCGGTCACCATCCTGCTGGCGTTGCCGCTCACGGTGCCGTTCGCGCTGCTGTCGATCTGGGCCCTAGGCCAGTCGGTCAACATCTTCTCCTCGCTCGGCATCGTGGTGCTCTTCGGCATCGTCAAGAAAAACGGCATCCTCCAGGTGGACCACATGAACGGCCTGCGCGCCGCGGGCATGCCGCGCCTGGAGGCGATCCTCGAGGCCAACCGCGACCGCCTGCGCCCGATCCTGATGACGACGCTGGCGTTCGTGGCGGGGATGATCCCGCTGGTGGTCTCGAGCGGCACCGGCGCCGGCACCAACCGCGCGATCGGCACCGTGATCATCGGCGGCCAGACCCTGGCGCTGCTGCTGACGCTGCTCGCCACGCCGGTGGCCTACAGCATCTTCGACGACT
>DASWIG010000324.1:0-5021 GCA_036397835.1 Thermoanaerobaculia bacterium | reverse complement strand
ACGCGCGGGCCGCGTCAGCTCGGCGTCCAGGTCAAGCGCTCGGCCCTGCCCCTGCGCTTCACGGCGGCCGCGTGGGGACGGATGGAAGCCGAGGCGAAGCGGTTCGGATGGCGTTGGGTCGTCGCCGCGGTCACGCCTCCTCCGGACGGCCAGGTAATCCTCCTCGATCCGGCAGATGCCAGAGTCAGGAAGAACGTGACGCTCGACGCCGCGGCGTCCATCGACAATCTCCTGCTGTGGGTCGACCGCAGGACGACCGGCGACTCGCGATAAGCTTGGACGGTGACCAGGAACCACGTCGCCATCCTCGCCCTGACGCTCGCCGCGCTGACGCCGACCTTCCGCGCGGACGAGCCTCTCGATCCTCTCGACCAGTGGCCGCAGTGGCGCGGACCCCTGGCGACCGGCGCGGCGCCGCGCGGCAACCCGCCGACGGAATGGGCCGAGGACAAGAACGTCCGCTGGAAGGTCGCGCTGTCCGGCGACGGGCACTCGACGCCGATCGTCTGGGGCGACCGCGTCTTCCTCACGACCGCGATCGCCTACGGCGACGCCGTGCCCGTCGACGAGCACGACGCCGGCCACCACGACGAGGACCCAGGAGCCCACGACAACGTGCCGTCGCTGCGGCGGCAGCAGTTCGTCGTCCTCGCCGTCGACCGCCGCGACGGCGCGATCGTCTGGCAGCGGACGGTGCGCGACGAGCGGCCCCACGAGAGCACCCACCAAACCGGCACCTGGGCTTCCAATTCCGCCCTCACCGACGGCGAGCGCGTCTACGCCTTCTTCGGCTCGCGCGGCCTCTACGCCCTCGACTTCGATGGCAAGGTGCTGTGGGAGCGCGACTTCGGCGACATGCGGACCTATCATGGCCACGGCGAGGGCAGCTCGCCGGCCCTCCACGGCGACACCCTCGTCGTCAACTGGGACCACCAGGGCGACTCCTTCATCGCCGCCCTCGACAAACGCACGGGCGCCGAGCGCTGGCGGACGGCGCGCGACGAGATCACCTCGTGGTCGACGCCGCTCGTGGTCGTGTACGGCGGCAAGACGCAGGTCGTGGTGAGTGCCACCAAGCGCGTGCGCGGCTACGACCTGGCGACCGGCGCGGAGCTCTGGCAAGTCGCCGGCCTGTCGCGCAACGTGGTCGCCTCGCCGGTGGCGGCGGACGGCTTGGTGATCGCCGGCGCTTCCTACGACTGGGAGGCGCTGCTCGCCGTCCGCCTCGACGCCGCCCGCGGCGACGTCACCGGCACCGACGCCGTGGCCTGGACGCGCGACCGCGACGCGCCCTACGTGCCTTCGCCCGTCCTCGACGGCGGCGCGCTCTGCTTCATGAAGCACAACCAGGGCTTTCTGACCTGCCTCGCGGCGAAGACCGGCGAGCCGCTCTTCGGCCCGCGGCGGCTGCCCGGCGTCTACAACGTCTTCGCCTCGCCGGTCGCCGCCGCCGGCCGCATCTACGTGCTCGACCGTACCGGCACCGCCGTCGTCGTCCAGCGCGACGCGCCCTACGAGGTGATGGCGCGCAATCGTCTCGACGACGTCTTCTCGGCCTCGCCGGCGATCGCCGGCGACGAGCTCTTCCTGCGCGGCCAGCGCCATCTTTACTGCCTGGCGGAAGAGCCGGGAAAGCCCGCCTCTGCCACGCCGGGCACGTCCGGCCGCTGATCCATGCCGGTGGCGTCACCCCTCGCCGATCGGTCGATGCTGCCGCTGCTCGCGGCCGGAATCCTGGGCTTGCTGCTGGCGCCCGACGCGACGCCGGCGATCGCTCCCCGTGCCGCCGTGGGATGGGCGCTCGCCGCGACGGGCGTCGCCGCGCTCTTTCTCCGCTCGCGGGTGGTCCATGCCGCGGCGGCCGTGGTCTTCGCGCTCGCCGCCGAGCACCTCCTCTTCTCTCCTGGCTTGCCGCACGGCCACGATCTGCTCAGCCACGCGTGGGGCGTTTGGGCGTTCTTCCAGAACATGGCGAGCGGCGAGACGGCTCCCGTGTGGCTCCACCACGTCAGCCTCGGATTGCCGCTGCCGCTCTTCTATTCTCCGGCGCCCTATTACTCGTTGACGCCGTTCTACTGGGCGGGCCTGCCGGCGGTGACGATCCTGAAGGGCGGCTTCGTGGCGTTCGCCGTGGCCGGCGTTCTGGCCATGTACTTCGTGGCCCGACAGTGGACGGGGAGCTCGCGCGCCGGTCTGGTGGCGGCGGCCGCCTACGCCTTCGCCCCTTACCGCCTGCTCACCGGTCATTATCGACAAGCGTTCGGTGAGAGCGCCGCGCTGGCGATTCTGCCCCTCGTCTTCTGGCTTTTCTTCGGTCCCGGCGGCTGGAGCAGGCGCCGGCTCGCCGCCGCAGCCGTGTCGACGGCCGCCCTGATTCTCATCCATCCATTGAGCGTCCTCACCGCCGGCGTCGTCGGCGCCATTTGGCAAGCCGTCGAGCTGTTGCTGGAAGGCGCCGGCTCGGGAGGGCGGCGCCGCTGCGCGATGCGGATCGGCGCCGCCCTCCTGGGCGTCGTCCTGTCCGGCTTCTACGTCGTGCCTCTCGCCGCACGCCTCGGCTCGGTCTCCGTCGACGAAAGCGCGGTGCTCGACGCGACGACCGGTGAAGCTCGCCTGGCGCGCCAAGGTCTTCGCCTCTCGCAGCCCCTTCGACGTCTTCCATGGACGCATCTCGCGCGTTCGGAGCCCCGTGGGGCGCCCCGTGACGCCGACGGCGAGGAGGTGCCGCACTATTTCGGCTGGGGGCTCTTCGCATGCACCCTCCTCGCGGGAGCCTTGGGGCTGCGTCAACGGCTTCGGGACGCCGCGGCGGTGGTAGGGGCCACGGTGGCGCTCGTCGCCGTCGCCGCGCTGGCGTTGACCCTGCACCTGTCCGCGGCGGCGCTGGCCCATCTGCCCTTGCTGCCCAAGCTGCAGTTCGCGTGGCGTTTCCTGGGACCGGCGACGCTGGCCGCGGCGCTGGCTGCCGGTTTCGTGGCGCGGGCGCTGATCTCGGCGCGTCGTGCGCCGTACGCGGCGCTGTTGGCGGCGCTCCTCGTGGCCGACGCCTTCCCCTTCACCGGCGCCCCGGATTGGGCGCCCGCCTACGAGGGCTTCGCGCACTTCTACCGACAGGACGCCTGCGGCGGACGCTGGGGTTGTTGGGAGGCCGAGCAGGTCGCCCGGCCGCTGCCGCTGAGGGTCTACGGGCACTTCCTACCCCCGAGCGACTTCGCGGACGACGTCGCGCACGTGAAACCGGGCTACGGCGAATACCTCAACCCTCGCTCCCTGCGGCGGGTCCGTGCCGCCGCGCGCGACGATCGGTGGGAGGGCCTCGGAGTCGGCCTGGAGGCCGGCACTGGCCGCGGCGTCACCGTGCTCGACGCCGCGCCCTATGCGCAGTGGCTCGCTCCCGGATCGTCCCGGCCGTTGCCCCTCGAGTTTCAACGGAGGGCGGGCTCCATCGACGTGGCGCTTCCGGCCGCGGCGGGGACCTTGGTGGTGCTGGAGCAGCACTTCCCGGGATGGGAGGCCGCCGTCGATGGCGAGGGCGCCCTCGTGGAGCCGACGGAGGACGGCTTCCTTCAGGTTCCCGTGGTCCGGGCCGCCTCCCACGCGCGGCTCGCCTTTCGTCTCCGCGGTCCCGACGTCCTGGCCGGACGAGCCGCTACCCTGGCCGCGCTGGCGGTCTGTCTGTGGATGGCGTGGCGCCCCTCCCCGCGCCGGCGGACAGCGCTCCTCTCGCTCGTCCTGGTCTTCACGGTCGGTTGTGCAGCCCCTGACGGCTCGAAGCGTCCGAACATCCTCCTCGTGGTGGCCGACACCCTGCGCTACGACCGGCTGACCAGCTACGGCTACCACCGGGAGACGAGCCCCGCGATCGACCGCGAGATCGCGCGCAAGGGCGTGGTGCTGGAAACCGCCTACTCCCAGTCGCCGTGGACGCTGCCGTCGATGGTCTCGCTGATGACGAGCCGCCACCCCGGCGAGCTCCTCGGCGACGACCCGACGACGTTCGGTCTGCCGCCGGAGGTCGCGACGTTGCCCGAGCGCCTGCAAGGCCTGGGCTATCGCACCGCGGGATTCGTGGCCAACGCCCTCCTGCGTCCCGGCAACGGCTTCGCCCGCGGCTTCGAGACCTTCGACTCGCCGCCGCGCCAGCGCGATGACCGCAGCAACGCCGAGAACCTGACCGCGCGCGCCCGCGACTGGCTCCGGGTCAACAGCGGCGAGACCTTCTTCCTCTACTTGCACTTCATGGATCCCCACGACCCGTATGGCAACGCCGACGTCGTCGACGGACGCTCGCCGTTCTTCCCCGACTACCAGGGCCGCCTGCTGGAACAGTCGTTCGACGACTTCCTCGCGCAGGAGAGGAAGCGCGACGATCCCACGACAGGGGTGCCGGCGCAAGACGTGGCGCACTGGAGCGCCCTCTACGACAGCGAGGTGCGCTACATGGACCGCGCCCTCGGCGAGCTCCTGGAGTCGATCCCACCGGACGTCCTGCGCCGCACGCTGGTGGTCTTCACCGCCGACCACGGCGAGGAGCTCCATGATCATGGCTGGTGGCTGCACGCGCGCACCGTGTTCGAGGAGCTCGTCCACGTGCCTCTGCTCGTGCGCTGGGACGGCGTGATTCCGGCGGGCCGGCGGATCGCGGGCACCGTGCGGCTGCTCGACCTGATGCCGACCCTGGTGGCGGCGGCGGGAGGGGAGCCGTCGCCCGAATGGCAGGGCGTCGACCTGCTGCCGGCGCTCAGGGACGGCCGCCCCCTGCCGCGGCTGCCGGCGTTCGCCGACGCCTTCACGAAGAACCGGCCGCTGCGCGCCGGCGTCGTCCTCGACGGTTTCAAGCTGGCGGTGTTCAACCGCAACGAGCCGCTGACCGACCTCCGTCCCGACGAAGCGGCCGTCAACGAAGTCGACCGCCGCCGGCTGCCGCTGGCGGCCCTCTACGACCTGGCGCGGGATCCGCGGGAACGCCACAACCTGCTCGAGCGCGATCCCACGGGCGGCGGGCGACGCGAGCGCATGGA
>DASWIG010000323.1:0-1878 GCA_036397835.1 Thermoanaerobaculia bacterium | reverse complement strand
ACGAGCTCGCCCGGACCTGACCAGGCAAAGGAGTACAGCCAATGCCCGATCACGACGATTCTATCCCCACCAACGCCTTCGACCCCGAGTACCTGAGCCAGCTCGCCCGGCACGACGAGCCCGTGACCGCCGGCGAGGCGGTGACCGGCGGCTTCTGGCGCGTCGTCCCAATGGGCGACGAGCGCTTCGGCCTCTACCGTCAGTGGGAGAGCCCGGAGGACGGCGACGAGCCCTTCGGCACCCTCACCGACCGCGACACGGCGCTGCTCGCCGCGGCCTTCCTGCCGCTGGTGGACCGCGCGCGGAGCTTCTCCGTCGACCCGGAGGACGCCGGCGGTCCCGTGCTCTACCGCGACGGCCGCGCCGTGGGCCGGCTGCGTCACGGCAATCCGGAGCTCACGGAGGCGCTGAACCTCGCCGACGGCCTGGCGCGCTGCCCGGCGTCGATCGCCAGCTTCCTGGAGGCGGCCGGCGTCGCGGCGCTGGAGCTGGCCGGCAAGATCCTGGTGCGGCGGAGCTGAGCCGGCCAAATCCCCCCAACCCCCCTTTCTTAAAGGGGGGCTCAGAGTCCCTCAGTCAGGTTCCCCCCTTTGATGAAAGGGGGGTCAAGGGGGATTTACGCGGCTCAGCTCCATGTCGAAGAGCGGACGAAGATCGCTTTGCCCGAGGGCCTGTTCCAGAAGGTCGAGCGTCTCGCGGACCTGATCGAGATCGAGGTCTTTTGCTCTCTCCGTCAATATCCCGCGAACGTCGTCCAGGTCCTTGGGACGTCCCGCCAGGACCTTGGTGACGATCAGATCTTCCGGGCTGATGACCGGGATCCTCTGGCCAACGAGCTCGACTTCTCGGGCTCGCTGCAGGAACAGCTCTTCCAGGCCCGGCCCGGCCAGAACCACGTCCAGCGGAAGCTTGGTCGCCTCGTGCAGGAACGGCAGCACGCGCGTCTGGGCGACGAAGCCCTCGACGTCTCGGATTCGCAACCTGAACCCCGCTCGCTCCATGGCTGCCACGTAGCCCGCTGCGTCCTCGGGAGCGATCTCGACCGTGACGTCCACGTCCGCGCTCATCCGCGGCGAGCCCCAGAGGATGACGGCCTGAGCCCCGAAGACGTACCACCTCGTCCCGCGGGCTCGAAGGACATCGGCAAGCGCTGCCAACAGCTCAGATGCTTTCTGGATATCGGACACGGCGAAGGAGCTCAGAGACGCGCGAATGGACCCTCAAGTCGGCCGCACGCTGCCCGTCGTCGGGCCAGTCCGGCCGGATGGTCAGCACATACTGGCGGAGTTGGTCACCCACGCCCAGTGCCTCCGCCGGCGTCAGGGTCCGTTTCCTTTCGGCCCAGTAACGCTCTTTGAGGTCCCGAACGGACGACCAGTCGCGATCGACGTAGGCCCGGATATCGGCTGGCTTCATAGGAGTACCACACGGGCACGGTGGCCGGGGGTCTGCGGGAGAACCGGCTCGGCCGAGCTCAGTCTACCATCGTCTCCGGTTGACCCCAGGGGGAGAGGGGTGTAGGGGCGCACGGCGTGCGCCCGCCTCCTGGGTGCCCGCTAGTGCGAATGCGACCGGAGCTGGGCCACCGCCTGCGGGTCCGGCGGCGGCAGCTCGGAGAGCTGCGGATGGTCGGGGTCGCCGCCGGTCAGCACCAGGGCGTAGAGCAGGGGGCCGAAGGAGGGCGACTCGCGGCCGTTGACGAGCACCAGGGGCGTGCCGTGGGGCTCGAAGTGCCATGCGTAGTCGACGTCGGCGGCGAGCTTGGCCGCGGTCTCGGAGCTCTCGACGCAGGACGAGAGGCGCGAGCGGTCCATGAACGGCGCGGCGATCTCGTAGACGATCTCCCGCGTCAGGTCGCGCTGGCGCTCGAACACCGCG
>DASWIG010000322.1:0-13887 GCA_036397835.1 Thermoanaerobaculia bacterium | reverse complement strand
CAGGATCCGGCCGAGACCCGAGCGGAGTGGATCCGCAGGGCCTACGGCGTGGCCACCAAGGAGATCTTCGAGCGCTTCGGTCAGACGACGCCGCTGGCCACGTGGACCTACGCCTACGCGACGTCGGGGCCGCAGGTGCCGGCGGCGGGGAACCGGACCGTGTCCTGCAGCCACAAGACCACGGTTCGCGATCCCCACGGAAACGAGACGGTCAACTACTTCGCCTCGAGCGACAACCGGCACCTATGGAGCTACGGCCTGCCGTTCACGCGCTGCGGCAGCGGCGTCTACGACCCCGCCGGCCCCTTCCTCTCGCAGGAGATCTACGAGGGCACGGCGGCGACCGGCACCAGGCTGCGCTCGATCTACGTCGAGTACGGCAGCGACGGTCCCGACGGCGGCGAGCAGCAGGAGAAGAACCACCGCCTGCGCTACCGCAAGGTCGTCTACCACGACGACGGCGACCGCTTCCGTGAGCTCGAGCTCAGCGACTTCGACGGGCTCGGAAACTTCCGCCAGGCCGTGGTGCGGGCCGACTTCAGCATGGCCGACGACCGCACCCAGCGCACCGAGTACAACCCGTCGCGGGGGACCCTGGTGATCGACCCCGAGACCAGCGCCACGACCGGCAGCACGTTCGTGATGCCGGCGAAGAACGATCCGTGGGTATGGGGCACCTTCAGCGAGCAGCGAATCGAAGAGGACGGCGAGACGGCAATCACCGAGTACTGCTTCGACGCGGCCACGGGCTTTCTCTCTCGCGTGCGCGGCCTGGCGGGCGCGAGCCGCGCGAACGGCGACCTGCTGACCGTGCTCGAGCAGGAGACGGGCAACACGGGTCGGGTGGCCCGCGAGCTCCACTACGGCGGCGACTCGCAGGGCTCGATGGATCTGACCTACCCGAGCCTGTGCCAGATGACGCTGCCGGCGGCGCCGCAGTACCAGCTCGAGCACACCTACCAGGCGGGAAGTCTCAAGACCTCCACCTGGGTCGACCCGTGCGACGGCACCGAGGTGCTGCGGGTGTCGGACTTCGACATTGACGTGGCCACGGGCCTGCCGTCGGCGAGCCGCGACGTCGCTGGGGTGGCGACGAGCTTCGTCTACGACGCCACGGGGCGGCTCGAGTCGGTGCGGCCCGCCGGAGGCGCCTGGACGCGCTTCGAGTACCGGTTGCCCACGACGAGCGACCCGAACGTCTTGCCGCGGGTGACGGTCCAGGACTGCCCGAATGGCCAAACGACGTGCGCCGGCCCGCTCTCGTGGCAGCGCCAGGTCTTCGACGGCCTGGGGCGCCGGACCAACGAGCTGCGCCAGGTGCCCGAGAGCGGCGGCGTCCTGGTGAAGGAGCGCGACTTCGCCTACGACGCCATGGGCTGGCCGACGTCGGCGACGACCTGGCACGCCCAGGGCGCGGCGGCGCCGCCGGCGACGCGCTTCGAGGACTACGACCGCTTCGGCCGCGCCCGCCGCATCGTGCCGCCGGGCAGCCCGGCGGTGAAGGTCGTCTACGAAGGCGAGCGCACCGCCACGCGCGAGGTCCAGGTGATGCTGGCCGGCGGCACGCAGCAGCCGGCTTTCACCACCGAGGTCGCCGACGACCACGGCCGCCTCGTCACGGTGTGCGAGAACCGGGCCACGGCGTGGTCGGGCTCGTGCGCCGGCGGCCAGCGCACCGATTATCGCTACGACGTCGGCAGCCGGCTGACCCGGGTGTGCCAGCAGCCGTCGGGGGCGAGCTGCGGCCAGACGCGCGAGTTCCTCTACGACCAGCGGGGCCTGCTGACCGCCGAGCGCCATCCCGAGATCGGCGCCGCCGGCAATGGCCGGACCTTCTATACTTACGACGCTTTGGGCAACGTGCTGACCAAGGACCTCGATGGCACCGAGAAGTTCGACCTCGGCTTCACCTACGACCCGGCCTCGCGCCTGATTCGCGTCGAAGAGTCGGACCCGTTCGCCCCGGGCTCCACGAGGCTGCTCAAGGAATTTTTCTACGCCCGCAAGAACGAGGGCAGCGACAAGCGCCAGGGCAAGCTCTACCAGGCGCGGCGGCGCAACTGGGTGCAACCGGTCTCGCCGCTGCCGCTGCTCCCCTTCGATCTCGAGGGCGTGGTGACCGAGACCTTCCGCTACGAGGGGATCGACGGGCGGATCTCGGCGCGGCAGACGCGCTTCTCCTTCAACGGCCAGACCTTCGCCTTCCAGACCGGCTTCGAGACCGACGCCCAGGGCAACCTGAGCGCGGTCAACTACCCGCAATGCCTGCACGCGCCGTGTACCGGCGAGACGCCGGCGCGGCGGGTGACCTACGGGCACACGCGGGGCTTCCTCACCTCGGTTCCTGGCTACGCCGACGCGCTGACCTACCAGGCGGGCGGCTCGCTCTACCAGGTCGAGCACGCCAACGGCGTCGACTACACCTTCGAGCTCAACCCCGCCGACGGCCTCGAGCGTCCCTTCCGGATCTCGACCAGCGCCGGCTGGAACACGGGCACCTACGGCTACGACGGCGCCGGCAACGTCCACGGCATCGGCACCCAGGACTTCCGCTACGACCGCCTGAGGAGCTTCAGCTTCTCCGCCGACAGACGCGGATTCCCCAGGACCCACCAGACCCAGACGTGAGTATCGAGAAGGATCACTTCAGGACGTCCCAATCGTTCTCGGCCACCGGGTCGGTTGGGCGATCGTAGGGGATACGGATTCTCGGGCCGGGCATCGTCCTGCCGCGGCAGGACGATCACCTCGACGGTACCGGCGCGCCAAGGACGACGATTGCCCGACGACCTCAAGCGTTTCCTCGTCCCCTGCTGGGAGCACCGCCTGCTGCTCACCGTCGAGGCCGAGCTCGAAGGCCACAGCGCCCGCCGCATCCTGGAGCGGGTGGCGGCGGAGGTGGAGGTGCCGAAGTAGCACCCGGGTGTCGCCCGCCGCGGTCACCTGGCACCGGGCCTGACACGCGCCAGCCAGGCGAGGACGACGACGGACGCCAGGAGCATGAGCGCCAGACCGCGCCGGAAGCTCGCCGGCGAGTAGCGGAACACCAGCCGGCCCCGGCCGCCCGGCGCCACCGCCCCGTTCAGCGTGTAGTTGACGCGCAGGCTCGGCCCGGCGCGGCCCTCGACCTCCGCCCGCCAGCCGGCGTCCCAGTTCTCCGCCAGCACGACCAGGGCCGGCGCCGGGAGGTCGAAGGCGATGGCGATCCGCCGGGGAAGCTGCTCGACGATCTCGACCGTGCCATCGCCGGCGGGCAGGCTCACCGGCTCCTCGAGGTAGGCCACCTCGCGGGGATCGAAGTCCGCCGCCGCCATCCGGCTCAGGATCTGCTTGTCGTCGGCCACGGTCTCGACGCGTCGCGGCACGAAGACCCGCGGCAACGCCTCCGCGTTCTCGACGACCCAATAGTCGTCCCCGGCCAGCAACGGCCGCAGGCCCGGCGCCGGCGAGCCGCGGAAGACGAGGTAGCGCAGGCCCAGCATGTCGAGCACCGGCGGCAGGTCGAGGCCGCCGCCTTCGGTGCGGCGCCAACGCGGCAGGTACCATTGGGTGGTGGCGTAGGCCGGGGAAGTCGACCGGGGGTCTTCGGCGAGCCGCAGCACCTCGAGAATGCGGGACGGCTCGATGCCGTCGATGCCGCGCAGGTCGCTCAGGCCGTGCGACTCGGCCAGCCGCGGCGGCAGGCAGCGCAGGCCGAGCACCCGGCCCGGCGGCGCCTCGGCGAGCCGTTCGAGCACCGGGATGCGGGGATAGTAGAGCCGCGGATCGCTCTGCATGCTCGCCCCGCGGGCGAAGACCACGAGCTCGACGATCCACAGCCCTGCCAGGAGCGGCGCCAGCCACGGCCGCCGGCCGCCCGCGCGGACCAGCACCCAGCCGAGCACCGCCAGGCTGCACCACAGGGCGCCGAGGAGGTAGGCGGCGCGGAAGCCCTGGCGGATCCGTTCCAGCGCCGCGGGACCGGTGAGCGTGAAGAGGGAGACCCCCTGCCTCACCATCTCCTCGAGCTGCGTGGCCAGCGGCTCGGGGAGCCGGTCCGCGCGATAGACGCACCACGCCCCGAGCCCCACCAGCACCGCTACCGGCATCAGGAACCAGGGCCGGCGCTCGACGGGCCCCTCCCGGAGGCGCTCGAGCGCCACCGCGGCCATCGCCAGCAAGGCAAACGCGGTCACGAAGACGAAGCGGTTGTGGGAGAGCATCCTGAGCCCCGGCAGCCGCAGCACCGTCACCAGGCCCGGCACGTCGAGCGACCAGGCGAGCCCGAGCAATCCCAGCACCAGCCACAGCACGTTGGCAGGGCGATGCCGGGCGCTGCACCAGGCCAGCGGCGCCAACAGCAAGGCCGCCGCCAGACCGGCGTAAGCGGCGGCCGAGCTTTCGATCTGGTTGCCGTCGACGATGCGCCACGAGCCGGCGCGCATCGCGCCGTACATGGCCGGCAGCACGGTCTGTGGCAGGGCTGCCAGGCCGATCGGAGGGCGCGCCTCGTAGCCGGCAATGCGGGCGCTCAGGCGGGCGCTGCCCCCGAGGTACTCGGCGAACGGCAGCAGGAACGGGGCGGCCAGCAGGATCCCGAGAAGCCAGGCGGCGGCCAGCGCGGCGCCGGCGCCCAGCAGGGCGCGCCGCTCCCGCCGCCGGCGCCATTCGATGGTCAGGCGGCCCACCGCGTAGAGCCCCGACGCCGCCAGCACCTGAGCCGCGAAGTCGACCTGACCACTGACCGCCACGACCCCGGTGAGGCCGGCGAGGAGCGGCCCGGAAACGCCGCGGGGGCGCGCGATGACGCGCTCGACGACCACCAGGAGCCATGGCAACCAGGCCAGCGCCGGGAGCATCGGATAGCCCTGCCAGAAGACGAAGAACCCGGTCAACGGGTAGCACCACGCGGCCACCGCGGCGGGCCAGAACGAGATCCCGAGGGCCCGACGCAGGTAGACGTACGCCCCGAGACCGGCCACCGACGCCATGATCAGGTGCACCCAGGCCAGGGTCGCCGGACCGGGGAAGAGGTAATAGGGCAGGTGGAAAGGAGAGTACGTCGCCCAGGTGGCCGACGGCGCGCCGGCGTATTGGTGCGGGATCCACAGCGGCAGACGTCCGGCGCGGATCTCCCGCGCCGCGAAGCGCCGCTGGTGCTCATAGATCAGCACCGGGTCGGAGATCCCCGGGTTGCGCAGCTCGACGTCCGAGTACTCCGCCGTCCCCGGCAGGTAATAGGCGTCCATGGCCAGGACGTCGAGCGGCAGCAGGATCCGGGCGCCGATGAGCGAGGGCCCGATGAGCACGACCTGCGCCGCGACGAGCCCCGCCAGCACGACGACGGCGCGGAGCCGCCGCGCCGATCGGTCCGGGGCCGTGGTGAAAGCGGGCGACACGGCCGTCACGCCACCCGATCGACAGGGAGTTGGCGGCGCCCGGCGAGCGGCTGCGCTTTGCGCGCCACGACGACCGCCTGGACGAAGAGATCGCGCGGGCCGAACTCGTAGCCGATCAGCTCGAAGCACGCCTCCCGCACGAGCGCCGCGGCCGCTCTCTTCGACCGCAGCAGGGAAACTTCCGGCGGGTGGAAGCGGACGTCTTTCCTGAGCCCGCGATTCAAGATCCAGTGGGCCAGCCGGAGGACGAGGACGCTCGACGCCCGCGCGTGGGGCCACAGCAGGATCACTTTGCCCTCCGGCCGGAGGACGCGGTGGAGCTCGGCGAGGATGCGCCGAATCTCCTCGCCGGTGAAGTGCTCCATCACCCCCAGGTTGTAGGCGCCGTCGAAGGAGCCGTCGGCGAAGGGCAGCCGCAAGATGCTGGCGTGCCGGATCCCCTGCGCCCGCGGGTGGTTCTTCCTGTACAGGTCGAGCGCCGCGGGCGAAATGTCGACGGCGCTGATGGCCATCTCGCGCTGGCAATCGGCGTCGACCTGGCCGCTGCCGCAGCCGGCGTGGAGGAGCTGGGAGCCGGGAGAGAAGTGGCGGCGCACGAAGCGGTTGAGCTGTCGCCGGATCACCAGGTTGCGGTACAGCGCCGCGATCACGTCGTAGATCCGGTTGGAGCGCCGCTGCTTCGCCGGCGACCAATAGTCGTCCCACTGCTGCGGATCGACGAGCTCGGGGTCGATCTCGGTGAAGGGCCCGGCGACGCTGAACTGTTCGGGACGGACCAGCGTGCGCAGCCACAACTCCCACACCCGCAAGCCGCTCTTCACCGCTTCTTTCACCGACATCTTCGAGCTGCCGTAGGTCCGCGCCGGCAGCACGATCGGCACCTCGCCGATCCTCAGCCCGTTGCGGGCCACCAGGAACAGGCACTCGAAGAAGAACGAATAACCCCGCGACTCGACCCGCTCGAACAGCCGCCGGGGAATCCGGGTGAGGTCGTAGACCCGGAAGGCTCCGGTGGCGTCGTAGGGCATCCGGAGCAGGCGCACCGTCAGCAGGTGGCCGAGCCGGGTCAGGGTGCGGCGCAGCAGGTTCCAGTCCACCAGGCTGCCCGGGCGCAGGTAGCGCGAGCCCACCACGACGTCCCAGCGCGGCGCCTCGGCGAGCAGGCGGGGGATGTCCTCGGGGCTGTGGGAGAAATCGCAATCGAGCGTGACCAGCCGCTCGTAACCGTGCTCGTAGGCCCAGGCGATGCCGTCGCGGTGGGCGCCGCCGATGCCCAGCTTTCCGGGCCGGTGGATGACGTGGAGATCCGCGCGCTCGGCCGCCAGAGCGGCGAGCAGCTCGCCGGTGCCGTCCGGCGAGGCATCGTCGACGAAAAGGAGATCCGCGGCGAGCGCCAGGGCGTCGAGACGCGCGATCATCTCGCCGACGTTGTCCCGTTCGTCGTAGGTCGGGACGAGGATCAGGGTCCTGGTCGCGGCCCCGCCCGTCATCCCCCTGCTCCGTCCACGATCTCGATGGCCGGCAGCGGGAAGATCAGCTTGCCGCCGCCGGCAAGGAAGGCGGCCTCGCGTTCGACGATAGGGTCGCGGAAGTGCCACGGCATGACCAGGAAATAATCCGGCCTCCTCGCTCTGGCCTCGCTCTCCGAGACGATCGGGATGTGCGTGCCCGGCGTCAGCCGGCCGAACTTGTCGTCGTTGACCTCGGCAAAGCACGGCAGGTCCCGCGCGGTGAGGCCGCAGAATTGCAGGATCACGTTGCCCTTGGTCGAAGCGCCGTAGCCCAACACCAGCTCGCCGCGGCGCCGGAGCTCGCCGAGCAGCGAGCGCAGCTCGTCACGATGGGCGAAGACCCGGCCCTTGAACGCCGCATAGGGCTCGAGGGTGTGCAGACCCTGCCGGCGCTCGGCGGCAAGCGCCGCCGCGATCCCGCCGGCGTCCTCGGGATAGGGAGCCGCCGCCTTCGCCGCGGTGACCGCGAAGCTGCCGCCGTTGACGCGGTTGAAGTGCACGCCGATGATTTTCAGACCGGCGCGGTCGGTGAGGTGCTTGATCTGCCGCAGGGCGTAGTACTCCACGTGCTCGTGGCAGATGGTATCGTAGGCGTTGGCTGCCAGCATCGCCGGCAGATAGCTCTGCTCGAAGTGCCAGACGCCGTCCTCCGCCAGGATCTCCGCCACCTCGCGCACGAACCGCTGCGGGTCGTCGAGGTCGTAGAGCATGGCGATCGCGGTGACGATCTTCGCCTGGCGCTCGCCGAAGCGCCGGCGCCAGAGGGCCGCCGAGAAGAACTCCGGGATCACCCGCGCGTGAGGCGGGTAGTACTGTCTGAATTTGGCGGCGGTGGGATCGATGCCCACCGCCACCGGACCCGATTCCGGATAGAACGACAGGAGCGTGCCGTCGTTGCTGCCCACGTCGAGCACCAGATCGCCGGGCCTGAGCGTCACCGCCTCGCGCAACCGTGCGACGATGCGGCCCAGGTGGTCCACCATCGACCGGTTCAGCGACGAACGGTAGCCGTAGCTCGCGCCGTAAAGCTCGCCGGAGGGATAGGAGTGGCGCAGTTGCACCAGTCCGCAGTGCTCGATCCGCTCGCCCTCGGCGTGGCACTTGACGAGGTCGAGCGGGCCGCGGGTCAGCGGCTCGGCATGGTCGCGCGGGAAGACGCCGGTCAGCGTCTGGACCCCAAGCTCCAGGATCGGGACGAGAGAGTCATGTCCGCAGATCCGGCACCGGGTCCATTCGTGGGGCATGGATCCCCGCCTACGCGTTCTCGAACGCCAGCGACTCGGCCAGCCGCGGATCCCTGACCGGCACCAGCGCGCCGCCCCTGAGCCGCCAGCCCAGGGCCGCCAGGAAGAGGCCGCCGATGCCCAGGAGACAGGCCAGGTCGAGCCAATGGGGGTGCAGGCCGTGGTGCCCCTCGATCATCAGCGGCAGGCTCGGCATCACCAGCCAGTAGACGTCCACGGCGTGGACCAGGAGGATCCACACGGCGGCCAGGGTGAGGCTCCAGCGCCGGCGTTTGACGTCCGCGAAGAGCAGGAAGAGGAACGGCGCCCCGAAGTGGCCGGCCGCCAGGAAGATCGAGACCCCCTGCCAGCCCGTCGGGCCGTCGCCCCAGCGGTGATGGAACCAACCCGTCTCCTCCGGCAGGTTGGCGTACCAGATCAGCATGAACTGCGAGAACGCGATGTAGGCCCAGAACACCACGAAAGCGAAGAGCAGCTTGCCCATGTCGTGGTAGTGCTCCCAGGTGACGACGTTCCTGAGGTAGCCGCTCGCCTGGAGCTGCAAGGACAGGAGAATCAGCGTCGAGAGGATCGCCAGCACGCAGCCGGCGAAGAAGTAGACGCCGAAGATCGTCGAGAACCAGTGCGGGTCGAGCGCCATCAGCCAGTCGAAGGCGGCGAAGTTCAGCGACACGCCGAAGAGCACCATGCCGAGCGCGCTGCGAGTCTGGAGACGGCGGGTGATCGCCGCGTCGCCGCTCTCGTCCTGGCGCTGGGACTGGCGGGCGAACCACCAGGCGAGCCCCGTCCAGATCGCCAGGTAGAGCGCCGAACGGACGAGGAAGAAGCCGCTGCTCAGGAAGCCCGACTTGCCGGCGATCACGTCGTCTCGGTCGGCAATGCCGGGCACCGCCCACAGGAAGAGGTCGCCGTGCCAGACGGCGATCGGCACGAAGAGCACCACGAAGAGCGGCATCGTCGACGCCACGTGCTCCGCCAGGCGCCGCACCACCGTGCTCCAACCGGCGCGGGCGAGGAAGTGGAGCAGCACGAAGAACAGACCGCCGAGCGCGACGCTCAGGCAGTACACGTAGGCGAAGACGTAGGCGAAGAGGAAGCGGGTCCGCGTCTCGTGGTCCAGGCCGCCGGCGAGCGCCGCCGCGAGCGCCGCGAGACCCACCGCGCCGGCGATCCAGGGGAGCTTCGTCCAGCCGCTCGACGCCGGGATCGAGATCTGTTCCGAGGGCAGCGAGATTTCGGTCTGCATCGGTTCGCCTGCTCTTTCGGGACCGGTCAGGCGGTCACCGGCTCCACGTGGGTAGCGCCGCTCGTCTCGAGCAGCGAGCGGGTCTTCTCGGCGTCGAACTTCGGGTCCGCCGCCTCGATCGAGACGAAGAAGCCGTCGTCGGTGGCGCGGCCGATCCGGCGGGCGTTGAAGATCGGGTGGTGGTGCCGCGGCAGGCCGGCGAGGAGCAGGAAGCCCAGCACCGCGCCGGCGGCGCCGCCGAGCACGCCGCACTCGAAGGTGATCGGAATGAAGGCCGGCCAACTGAAAAAGGGCTTGCCGCTGATCACCAGCGGATAGGCGGTGGTCGACACCCACCACTGGAGCAGCATGCCGAGGGCCGCGCCGCCGAGGCCCATGACCAGCACGAAGGCCGAAACCCACGAGCGCCGCAGGCCCATGGCCCGGGCGAGGCCGTGGATCGGGAACGGCGTGTGGGCGTCCCAGCGCGAGAAGCCCTCGTCGCGCACCTGGGCGCAGGCGCGCATCAGGGTCTCGGGATCGGAGTACTCGGCCAGCAGGCCATAGGTCTTCTCGTCCGCCATCGCTTTCTCCATCTCGGGCTAGTCGGGGCGATGGTGCACGTGGGCCTGGGGCAGCACGCCCTTGACCTCCGACATCGCCACCATCGGCAAGAAGCGCACGAAGAGCGTGAACATGGTGAAGAAGAGCCCGAAGCTGCCGGCGAGCGTCGCCAGGTCCCAGAACGTGGGCCGGTAGTAGTCCCAGCTCGAGGGCAGGAAGTCGCGGTGCAGCGACGTGATCACGATCACGAAGCGCTCGAACCACATGCCGACGTTGACCAGGATCGACACCACGAAGAGCGTCGGGATGTGGGTGCGCAGCTTCTTGAACCAGAAGACCTGCGGCGAGATCACGTTGCACGACACCATGGTCCAGTAGGCCCAGGCGAAGGGGCCGTTGGCGCGGTTCTTGAAAGCGAAGAGCTCGTACTCGCTGCCGCTGTACCAGGCGATAAAGAACTCGGTGCCGTAGGCCAGGCCCACCAGCGAGCCGGTGAGCAGGATCAGCCGCGCCATGCGGTCGAAGTGTAGCGGGTTGATCACGTGGGTGAGCTTGAAGACCACCCGGCAGATCACCATCAGCGTGACCACCATGGCGAGGCCCGAGAAGATGGCGCCGGCCACGAAGTAGGGCGGGAAGATCGTGGTGTGCCAGCCCGGGAGCTGCGAGACCGCGAAGTCGAACGAGACCACCGAGTGCACCGAGAGCACCAGCGGCGTGGCCAGGCCGGCGAGCAGCAGGTAGGCCTTCTCGTAGTGCAGCCACTGGCGGAAGGAGCCGCGCCAGCCGAGGGCGAAGACGCCGTAGACGACCTGGCGCACGCGCGACCTGGCGCGGTCGCGGATGGTCGCCAGGTCGGGGATCAGCCCCAGGTACCAGAAGATCAGCGACACCATGCCGTAGATCGACACCGCGAAGACGTCCCACATCAGCGGGCTGCGGAACTGCGGCCACATCTCCATCTGGTTGGGCAGCGGCAGCATCCAGTAGGGCAGCCACGGACGCCCGATGTGGATGCCGGGGAAGACCAGGGCGCACATCACGGCGAAGATCGTCATCGCCTCGGCGGCGCGGTTGATCGAGGTCCGCCAGCGCTGCCGCAACAGGAAGAGCACGGCCGAGATCAGGGTGCCCGCGTGGCCGATGCCGACCCAGAAGACGAAGTTCACGATCGGCCACGCCCAGGCCACCGGCACGTTGTTGCCCCAGATGCCCACGCCCTCCCAGAACAGCCAGGCGATCGACACGCCGAAGAGCGCGAGGAAGCTCAGCGAGATGCCCAGCGTCACGTACCAGCCCAGCGGCGGCGTCCACTCCACCGGAGCAGAGACGGCTTCGGTGATGCCGTGGAAGGTCGGGGCGCCCTCGATCAGGGCCGGCCGGCGGTCCACGGGGTCGATGTCGGCCAGGGCGATGTCGGCTAGGGCAGTGGCCATGCGTCTCTTGCCTCGTGATCGCGGAAGTTCAGCAAAGGTCGAAAAGCGAAAGCCGTCCGTGGCGAGAACTTACACTCCGGTCCGGCGCTATTTAGCACGCGAGCACGCCGCCGTCAACTTCGGCGACCCGTGGGCCGAGCGCCGCGTACGCCGCGCGCGCCGCCTCGCGGGCGCTCCTCACGCAGTCCGGCAGCCCCACGCCATGGTAGGCGCTGCCGGCGACCGCGAGCCCCGGCGGCACCGCCGCGGCGATGGCCGCCACCCGTTCGCGGTGGCCCACCTCGTACTGCGGGTAGCCCCGCGGCCAGCGGTAGAGCCGCGCCAGCTCCGGCTCGGCGGTAAGGCCCAGAAGGTCGCGCAGGTCCGCCCGCGCGCGGTCGACGAGCGCGTCGTCGTCGCCCCGCAGCGCCTCCTCCCCCAGGGCGCCGCCCAGGAACACCCGCAGCAGCACGTGGTCCTCGTCGGGCACCCGGCCGGCGAACTTGCTCGACGTCCAGGTGGAGGCCAGCACCGTGCGCACCTCGCGCCGCGGCACGAAGAAGCCGTAGCCGGCGAGCGGGTGGGCGACCTCGCGGCGCCGATAGGCGAGCGACAGGGTGGCGAGCGACGCGTAGCGGATCGCCCGCAGCCGGCGCGCCAGGGCGGCGTCGAGCGGCGCCGCCAGCTCCGCCGCGGCGAACGCGGGCACCGCGAGCACGACTGCCGCCGCCGGCATCGCCTCGCCGTCGGCCAGGCGCACGATCCAGCCGCCGCCGGGCCGCGCCTCGAGGCGGCGCGCGGCCCGCCCGAGCCGCAGCGACTCCGGCGGCAGACGCGCGGCGAGCCGTTCGACGAGCTCGCCGATGCCGCCGCGCAGGGTGAGGAAGACCGGAGCCCCCGGCGCGGCGCGGCGCCGCAACGCCGCGACGCCGCGGGTGAGGCTGCCGTGGCGCCTCTCGAGCTCGGCCAGTTGCGGATAGGACGCGTCGAGGCTCATGCGCTCGACGTCGGCCACGTGGACGTGGGCGAGCAGGGGCTCGGCGAGGCGCTCGAGCACCTCGCCCCCGGCTCGGCGGCGCACGAAGTCGGCGACGCTTTCGTCGCCGGAGCCGCGGCGCGGAGGCTGGAAGCGTTCGAGCGCCAGGCGCAGCTTGGCGCCCCAGGAGAGGAGCGGCGAGCGCAGCAGGGGCAGCGCTCCCAGAGGGAGGGGCACGAGACGCCCGCGGCGGACGACGAAGGTCGTCCGCGGCTCGCCGTCGGCGGCCACGACGCGCGATTCGAGGCCGAGCTCGCGCGCCAGCTCCAGGGCCCAGGGCTTGCGGGCGAGGAACGAGTCGGGCCCGCCCTCGACGAGGAAGCCGCCGGCCTCGTCGGTCACGATCTTGCCGCCGAGCCGCGGCGCGCCCTCGACGAGGCCCACCCGCGTCGCGCGACCGTCGGCCGCGGCGAGCCGGTGGAGCTCATAGGCCGCGGTCAATCCCGCGATGCCTCCGCCGATGACGACGACGTCCCACATGCGCGGACGGTTCTACCACAGTCCGCCCGCAAGCTCGCGTCGGCAGTGACCGCCGCGGCCGGTGTAGAGTGGTCCACGGAGACGCCATGCCGTCCGACAAGGACATCGAACGCCGGGAAGAGGCCGAGCGGCTGCTCGAGGAGGGCAACCTCCGCCACCGCGACGGCGACGTCGACGGCGCGATCGAGAGCTACCAGGCGTCGATCGCGGCATTCCCCACGGCCGAGGCCCACACCTTCCTCGGGTGGATGTACAGCCTCCAGGACCGGCTCGACGAGGCGATCGAGCAGTGCAAGATCGCGATCAGCGTCGACCCCAGCTTCGGCAATCCGTACAACGACCTCGGCGTCTACCTGATGCAGCGCGGCGAGCTCGACGAGGCCGAGAAGTGGCTTGAGCGCGCCATGACGGCCGAGCGCTACGAGCCGCGTCATTTCCCGCACCTCAACCTCGGGCGCATCCACCTGATGCGCCACGACTACGGCCGCGCTCTCGAAGAGTTCCGCCAGGCGCTCGCGAGCTCGCCGACGGACCGCACCGCGCTGACGCTTTACCGTCGCCTGGTGGCGCGCCTGAACTGACGGGCGTCACCAGCGGGTGCCTCCGATCTCGCCCACGGCGTGCGCCCGCAACCCTCACCCCCGGCCCCTCTCCCAGGGGGAGAGGGGTGTAGGGGCGCACGGCGTGCGCCCGCCTCCTGGGTGCCCGCTAGCTAGTGCGAATGCGACCGGAGCTGGGCCACCGCCTGCGGGTCCGGCGGCGGCAGCTCGGAGAGCCGCGGATGGTCGGGGTCGCCGCCGGTCAGCACCAGGGCGTAGAGCAGGGGGCCGAAGGAGGGCGACTCGCGGCCGTTGACGAGCACCAGGGGCGTGCCGTGGGGCTCGAAGTGCCAGGCGTAGTCGACGTCGGCGGCGAGCTTGGCCGCGGTCTCGGAGCTCTCGACGCAGGACGAGAGGCGCGAGCGGTCCATGAACGGCGCGGCGATCTCGTAGACGATCTCCCGCGTCAGGTCGCGCTGGCGCTCGAACACCGCG
>DASWIG010000321.1:0-13160 GCA_036397835.1 Thermoanaerobaculia bacterium | reverse complement strand
TTTGCCTTTTCTCTTTTCTTGTGCCACTTGGGCTTTCCTCCTGCGTTAGGCTGACTTTTTGATGGTGGCCTTACGGGGGCCTTTGCGGGTGCGGGCGTTGGTGTGGGTGCGTTGACCACGCGTGGGCAGGCCGCGTTTGTGGCGACTGCCGCGATAGCAATTGATTTCCATGAGACGCTTGATGTTGCCGGTGACCTCGCGTCGCAGGTCGCCTTCGACCTTGTAACCGTTCTGGATGATAACGGTGATCGCGTTGACCTCTTCATCGGTGAGGTCCTTGACGCGCTTGTCCGGATTGACCTTGGCTTTTGCCAGAATCTCCTTGGCGCGGGTCTGGCCGATGCCGTAAATGTACGTCAGCCCGACTTCGACGCGCTTGGGGCGCGGCAGGTCGATGCCCATGATGCGTGCCATTGTTATCGTCTCCTCGCCCGGTTAGCCCTGGCGCTGCTTGTGCTTGGGGTTCTCGCAGATCACCCGCACCACGCCGTGGCGGCGGATCACCTTGCACTTGGAACAGATGCGCTTGACGGATGCACGGACTTTCATCTTCGCTACCTCGTTACTTCAGTCGATAGGTGATGCGGCCCCGGCTCAGGTCGTAGGGCGAGAGCTCCACTCGCACCCGATCTCCCGGCAGGATGCGAATGAAGTACTTGCGCATCTTGCCGGAAATGTGCGCCAGCACCTCGTGGCCGGTGTCGAGCACGACGCGGAACATCGCGTTCGGCAACGTCTCCCTGACCGTCGCTTCGACCTCGATCGCCTCTTCCTTGGCCAAGATCTCGCCCTCTCGCAGTCGCTGCCTTCTTCTCTTTCTCGCCGGTCTTCTCTCTGGCCTGCCGCTAAACGGCTACGGCCTGTTTCATCGCTGTCTGGCCGAGCTCCAGGTCGGCCAGGTAAGTGCGGTCGCGGCCCAGGATCCGCGGGCCCCGCGGCGTCACCGCCACCGAGTACTCGAAGTGCGCCGAGAGCTTGCCGTCCTGCGTGCGCGCCGTCCAACCGTCGGCGTCCATCTCCACGGACTCGCTGCCGGCGTTGATCATCGGCTCGATGGCCAGCACCAGGCCGGGCTTGAGCCGCAGCCGCTTCGAGGAGTCGCCGAAGTTCGGCACCTGGGGCTCCTCGTGGAGCGAGGTCCCCACGCCGTGGCCGACGAACTCCTTGACCACCGAGAAGCCGTACCTGGTCACGTGCGCCTCGATGGCCCGGCCGATGTCGCGCAGTCGGCCCCCGGGCCGCATGCACTCGACCGCCAAGTCGAGCGCCTCCTGCGTGACGCGCAGCAGCCGGGCCGTTTCCCCGTCGACCTCGCCGACGGCATAGGTCCGGGCCGCATCGCCATAGTACCCCTTGTACAGCACGCCGCAGTCGATGCCCACGATGTCGCCGGACGCGAGCGGCCGCTCGTCGGGGATGCCGTGGACGATGACGTCGTTCAAAGCCGTACATAGGGTCGCCGGGAAGCCTTTGTAGTTGAGGAAAGCCGGCACGCCGCCGGCGGCGCGAATCGTCGCCTCGGCCCAGCGGTCGAGCTCTCCGGTCGTCACGCCCGGACCGATCCGCTCCGCGATGCCGTCGAGCACCCGGTGGACGATGCGGTTGGCGTCGTCCATCAAATCGAGCTCTCCGGGCGTCTTCAAAACCACCATCCTACCTCAGTTTCATCTCGAAGTCACGCGGCCACTCGCGGTCACGGCAGCGCCCACGACGGCCAGGATCTCGCGCTCGACCTCCTCGATCGGACGGTCGCCGTCGATGCGCCGCAGCAGGGCGCGGCCGGCGTAGACGTCGACGAGCGGCGCGGTCTGCCGCCGGTAGACGTCGAGCCGCTGGCGGATCACCTCGGCGCGGTCGTCCTCGCGGCCGCGCCCCGTCGCGCGCTCCACGAGCACGTCGGTCGGCGCGTCGATCAGCACCACGTGGTCGAGCTCGTCGCCGCGCTCGTCGAGGATCTGATCCAGCGTCGCCACTTGCGGCAGGGTGCGGGGATAGCCGTCGAGCAGGAAGCCGGCAGCCGCGTCGTCGACGGCGAGGCGGTCGCGAATCACTTCCGCCATCAGCTCGTCGTCCACCAGCCGGCCGCTCGCCAGCACGTCCTTGACCCGGGCGCCGAGCCGCGATCCCGAGGCCACGGCGGCGCGCAGCATGTCGCCGGTCGAGATCGCCGGGATGCCCAGCTTCTCGGCGAGCCGCGCCGCCTGGGTGCCCTTGCCGGAGCTCGGCGGCCCGAGGAAGACGATGCGATGGCCGGACATCGGCGTCTCATCCACGGCGGCCGCGGATCCTCCCCTTCTTCAGGAAGCCGTCGTAGTTGCGCATCACGAGCTGGCTCTCCACCTGCTGGACGAAGTCCATGGCGACGCCGACGACGATCAGCAGCGAGGTGCCGCCGAAGTAGAAGTTGATGCCGAGGCCGTTGGTGATCCAGTCGGGCAAGGCGTCGTCGACGGCGGCGCCGACGAACGGCAGGCCCTCGGCCTTGAAGCCGAAGAGCAGCAGCTCCGGCAGGATCGACACCGCCGCCAGGTAGATGGCGCCGATCAGCGTCAGCCGCGTCAGGATCCGGTCGATGTACTCCGCCGTCCGGCGGCCGGAGCGGATGCCGGGGATGAAGCCCCCGTACTTGCGCATGTTCTCCGCCGTGTCCTGCGGGTTGAAGATGATCGAGACGTAGAAGTACGAGAAGAAGACGATCGCGGCGAAGTAGATGGTGTAGTAGATCGGCTGGCCGAAGCTGATGGCGTCGGCGATCCGTTGCACCCATTCGACCTGGATCAGCCCCGCCACGGTCGACGGCACGACCACCACCGAGCTGGCGAAGATCACCGGGATGACGCCGCCGGTGTTGACCCGCAGCGGCAGGTAGGTGCTCTGGCCGCCGTAGACCCGGCGGCCCACCACCCGCTTGGCGTATTGCACCGGGATGCGGCGCTGCGAGCGCTCCATGTAGACGATGAAGCCGGTCACCAGCACCATGAAGACCACCAGGATGGCCACGCCCACCGGGTGCAGGGCGCCGGTCTGCATCTGGACGAAGGTGTCGGCGATGGCGCTCGGCAGGCCGATCACGATGCCGGCGAAGATGATCAGCGAGATGCCGTTGCCGATGCCGCGCTCGGAGATCTGCTCGCCGAGCCACATCACGAAGGCGCAGCCGGTGGTCAGGGTCAGGATCGTCATCAGCCGGAATCCCCAGCCCGGATTGGGCACCAGCGGCGCCCCGCCGGAGGCCTGGGTGCTCTCGACGGCGAAGGAGATGCCGGAGGACTGGATGATCGAGACCAGCAGCGTGCCGTAGCGCGTGTACTGCGTGATCTTGCGGCGCCCGAGCTCGCCCTCCTTCGACAGCTTCTCCAGGTAGGGCACCACGACGGTCAGGAGCTGCAGGATGATCGACGCCGTGATGTAGGGCATGATGCCCAGGGCGAAGATCGCCGCCCGCTCGATGGCGCCGCCGGTGAAGACGTTGAGGAAGCCGAGCATCGACCCGCGCATCTGGCTCATGAGCTCGACGAGGACCTGGATGTCGACGCCGGGGGTGGGGATGTTGCAGCCCACCCGGTAGACGGCGAGGAGCGCGAACGTGAAGAACAGCCGCTTGCGCAGGTCCGGGATCGCGAAGACGTTGCGGAAACTGTCGATCACGAGCCCAGCTCCTCGCAGATGCCGCCGGCCGCCTCGATCTTCTCGCGGGCGGCGCGGCTGAACCGGTGCGCCTTGACCTTGAGGGCCGCCTTGAGCTCGCCCTCGCCGAGGACCTTCACCCGCCTGCCGCGCCGCACGAGACCCTTCGCGAGCAGGACCTCGGGCGTGACCTCGCCTTCGAGCTCGGCGAGCTGTCCGACGTTGACCACGGAGTACTCGGTGCGGAAGACGTTGGTGAATCCGCGCTTGGGAACGCGCCGGATGAGCGGCATCTGGCCGCCTTCGAAGCCCGGGCGCTGCGAATAGCCGGAGCGCGAGCGCTGGCCCTTGTGGCCCCGCCCCGCGGTCTTGCCCGTGCCGGAGCCCGGGCCGCGGCCGAGGCGCTTCTTCTTGTGGACCGACCCGGGCGCCGGCGAGAGCTCGTGCAGCTTCATGACGCCTCCTCGACGATGCGGACGAGATGGGGGATCTTGCGTACCATGCCGCGCACCGCGGGCGTGTCCTGGCGCACGACGACGTGCCGGATGCGCCGCAGGCCGAGGCTCCTGAGCACCTCGCGCTGATTGCGGGGAAAGCCGATGGGGCTCTTCACCTGCTCGATCTGAATCGTCTTCTCAGTCTTCTTCTTGGCCATCGCTTGTCACGTCCTCGTCGTACTGTCTCATGAGCCTCCGGCTCAGGCGCTCGCCGCGGCCTCGGCCGCCGACGCCCCGGCCGGCTCGACGGCATCCGCGGCGGCCAGCGGAGCCAGCCCCCGCAGCCGCCGTACGGTGGCCTCGGTGCGCAGCCGGTTCAGACCGTCGAAGGTGGCCTTGATGACGTTCTGGGGATTGGTCGAGCCGAGCGACTTGGTGAGGATGTCCTGGATGCCGGCGCACTCGACGACGGCCCGTACCGGGCCGCCGGCGATCACTCCCGTGCCCGGGGACGCCGGCTTGAGCAACACGCGGCCGGCGCTGAAGACGCCGACGACCTGGTGCGGGATGGTGCCCCCCTCGAGGGGGACCTCGATCAGGTTCTTCTTGGCGTTCTCGATGCCCTTGCGGATCGCCGTCGGGACTTCCTTGGCCTTGCCGGCGCCGTAGCCCACCCGGCCCTGACCGTCGCCGATGACCACCAGGGCGGAGAAGGAAAAGTTCTTGCCGCCCTTGACCACCTTGGTCACGCGGTTGATGTGGACCACCTGCTCGATGAATTCGGGCTCGCGTTCGAAATCTCTGGCCACCGTGCTGCTCCTTCACTGCGATCCTGCCCCGGGGACGTGCCCGCGGGGACCTAGAATTTCAGACCCTTCTCGCGCGCGGCGTCGGCCAGGGCCTTCACCCTGCCGTGGTAGACGTAGCCGCCGCGGTCGAAGACCACGCTCTCGACGCCCTGGTCGCGGGCTCGCTGCGCCACCGCCTGCCCCACCGCGCGCGCCGCCTCGACGCTCGCCGGCGAGGCGGCGAGGCCGGAGCGCACGTCGGCTTCGGCGGAGTTGGCCTGAGCCAGGGTGCGGCCATTCAAGTCGTCGATCACCTGCGCGTAGACGTAGCGCAGGCTCTTGTAGACCGACAGGCGCGGCCGCTCGGGCGTGCCCTGGATGCGGTTGCGCACCCGGCGGTGCGCCCGCGCCAGGCGATGACGCTTGGCTTTGATCTTCCTGGCGTGTGAGCTTCTCATCTGCGCTGACTCCTGGAGGGCCTCAACGGGCGCCGGCCTTGCCCACCTTGCGGCGGATCGTCTCGCCCGCGTAGCGAATGCCCTTCGCCTTGTAGGGATCGGGGGGCCGCAGGCCGCGGATCTCCGCCGCCACCTGGCCGACCTTTTGCCGGTCGGCGCCGTGGATCGAGACCTTGTTGGACTTGTCGATCTCCATCGTGATGCCTTCGGGGATCGGGTAGACCACGGGGTGCGAGAACCCGAGGGCGAAGTGCGCTTCCTTGCCCTTGACCTCGCCGCGGTAGCCCACGCCGACGATCTCCAGCTCCTTGGTGAAGCCGGAGGTGACGCCGCGGACGGCATTGGCCAGCAACGCCCGGACCAGGCCGTGCTTGGCGCGGACCGGACCGGCGTCGTGGGTGCGGGTGACCTGGATGACGCCGTCCTCGACCGCCACCGGGCACTCCGGGAAGAGCCGCTCCGTGACCTTGCCCTTGGGGCCCTCGGCCACGAAGTATCCGCCCTCGACCTTGATAATGGCCCCCTCGGGGATCGGGATCGGTTGTTTGCCTATTCGCGACATCGTCTTGTCTCCACCACGGCCTCGCTCACCAGATCTCGCACAACACCTCGCCGCCGACGCGCCGCTCGCGCGCCTCGCGGTCGGTCACCAGGCCCCCGGAGGTCGACACCAGCGCCACCCCGAGCCCGTTCAGGACCGGCTTGATGTCGTCGGAGCGGCGATAGACCCGGCGCCCGGGCCGCGACACCCGCTGCAGGCGGCGGATGGCGGGCACGCCCTCCTCGCTGTAGCGCAGGTAGATGCGGAGCTGGTCGACGGGCCGGCTCTCGACGATCTCGAAATCGTCGATGTAGCCCTCCCGCTTCAAGAGGGCGCAGACGCTCGTCTTGAGCTTCGAGGTGGGCACGTCGAGGCGGTCGTGCTTGGCCATCAGCGCGTTGCGAATCCGCGTCAGGAGATCCGCGATCGGATCGGTCATGCTCATCGGTTGGTCACTCCTACCAGCTCGCCTTGATCACGCCGGGCAGGTAGCCCTGGAGCGCGAGCTGGCGAAAACAGATGCGGCACAACCCGAACTTGCGCAGGAAGCTGCGCGGACGGCCGCACACCTTGCAGCGGTTGCGCTGGCGCACCGCGAACTTGGGTTTTCTCTCGGTCTTGGCGATTTTCGCTTTCGTTGCCACGAGGAACCTCCGTCGTCGAGCCTAGCGGGAGCCGGGGCGGGCGAACGGCATGCCGAGCTCGCGGAGCAGGAAACGGGCCTGCTCGTCGTTGTCGCTGGTGGTGATGATGGTGACGTTCAGACCCTTCGGGAAGTCGACCCGGTTGGTGTCGACCTCGGGGAAGATCACGTGCTCGCGGATGCCGAGGGTGAAGTTGCCGCGGCCGTCGAAGCTGCGGTTGGGCACGCCGCGGAAGTCGCGCACCCGCGGCAGCGCCATGGAGATCAGCCGGTCGAGGAAATCCCACATCCGCTCGCCCCGCAGCGTCACCCGGCAGCCGATCGGCATGCCCTCGCGCAGCTTGAAGGCGGCGATCGACTTCTTGGCCCGGGTGATGGTGGCGGCCTGGCCGGCGATCGCCGCCAGCTCCTGCTGGGCGGTCTCGAGCAGCTTGTAGTTGCGGCTCGCCTCGCCCAGACCGATGTTGATCGAGACCTTCTCGATCCTGGGCACCGCCATCACGTTCTCGATGCCGAACTCCTTGCGGAGCTTGGGCACGATCTCCTCGCGGTAACGCTGCTGCAGGCGCGGCACGTAGCCGTTGCCCTGCTTCGCCCGTCCGCTGCCGGGGCTTGCCGTGCTTGCCGTGCTTGCCGCCTCGGTCTCGGCTTTCTTCTTCTTTGCCATTGCTGAACCGCCTCTTCTTCAGATCCCGCCTGCGAGCTAGGCGGCCGTGGCGCCGCACTGCTTGCAAACGCGCACGCCGCGTCCGTCTTCGAGACGCTTCCAGCCCATCCGCGCCGGCTCGCCGCACTCCGGGCAGATCACCTTGAGGTTGGAGAGCCGGATCGGCGCCTCGCGCTCGAGGATGCCGCCCTGGATCTGCTTCTGCGGGTTGGGCTTGGTGTGTTTCTTGACCAGGTTGACGCGCTCGACGATGGCCTTGCCGGTGGCCGGGATGACGCGCAGCACCTTGCCGCGCGCGTTCTTGTCCCGGCCGGCGATGACCACCACCTGGTCGTTCTTCTTGATCTTGAGCTTCTGCACTTAAAGGACCTCCGGAGCCAGCGAAACGATCTTCATGAACCGCTTCTCGCGCAGCTCACGGGCGATCGGACCGAAGACGCGCGTGCCGATCGGCTCGCGCTGGGCGTCGATCAGCACCGCGGAGTTGGTGTCGAACCGGATGTAGCTGCCGTCCTGCCGGCGCTGGGCGCGGCGGGTCCGGACGATGACCGCCTTGACCACCTGCCCCTTCTTGACCGTGCCGTCGGGCAGCGCCTCCTTCACCGAGGCGGTGATGACGTCGCCCAAGGCGCCGTACTTGCCCGACGAGCCGCCGAGGAGCTGGATACAGGCGATCTTCTTGGCGCCCGAGTTGTCGGCCACGTCGAGGATGGTTCCCATCTGGATCATCGCTCACACCTCTTCCCGCGCCGGGCTACTTGGCACGCTCCACGATCTCGCCCACGCGCCAGCGCTTGCGCTTGGAAAGCGGCCGGCTCTGAACGATCGTCACGCGATCGCCCAGGCGACATTCGTTCTTCTCGTCGTGCGCCGTGAACTTCGAGGTGCGCTTCATGTAGCGCTGGTAGAGCCGGTGCACCACCGTGCGCTCGACCTTCACGACGACCGTCTTGTCCATCTTGTCCGACACCACGGTCCCGGTCAGGACCTGGCGCCGTCCCCGTTCCTGCGCCGCCGCGGGGGTCTTGTCCGTTTGGTCTGCCATCTCGCCCTCTTTCACGAAGCCTTCTTGTCGCGCAGGACGGTCAGCACCCGCGCCAGGTCCCGCTTGGTCTGTTGCACTTTCGCCGGGCTCTCGAGCTGCCCGGTGACCTTCTGGAGGCGCAGGGCGAAGAGCTGCTGGGAGAGCTCGCGCTCGCGCTCCAAGAGCTCGTCGCGATCCAGCTCGCGCAGGTCCGCTGCCTTCAACATCGCCTCGCCTCCTCTAGCCGTGCGCTCCGTGGCGCATGACGAATCGGGTCTTGACGGAGAGCTTGTGCGCCGCCAGGCGCATCGCCTGCTGCGCCAGCTCGGAGCTGACGCCTTCGAGCTCGTAGAGCACCCGCCCCGGACGCACCACGGCCACCCATTCCTCGGGATTGCCCTTGCCCTTGCCCATCCGGGTCTCGAGCGGCTTCTTGGTGACCGGCTTGTCGGGGAAGACGCGGATCCACACCTTGCCGCCGCGCTTGATCCGGCGGCTGATGGCGATCCGGGCCGCCTCGATCTGCCGCGCCGTGAGCCAGCCCGGCTCGAGCGCCTGCAGACCGTAGTCGCCGAAGCACACGGTGTCGCCGCCCTTGGCGCGCCCCGTCATGCGCCCGCGGTGGTGCTTGCGGTACTTGACCTTCTTGGGCATCAACATGATGAATGACTCCGTCCAGGTCTAGGCGCCCGCGCGGCGGGCCCGTTCCTTGAGCAGGTCTCCCTTGTAGACCCACACCTTGACGCCGATCACGCCGTAGGTCGTCTGGGCCTCGGCCAGGCCGTAATCGATGTCCGCTTTCAGGGTGTGCAGCGGCAGGCGTCCTTCCTGGTACCACTCCGTGCGCGCGATCTCGGCGCCGCCGAGGCGGCCGGAAACCATGATCTTGACACCTTTGGCCCCGAAACGGAAGGCCGATTCCATGGCTTTCTTCATCGCCCGGCGGAACGAGACCCGGCGCACGAGCTGGCCGGCGATCGACTGCGCCACGAGCTGCGCGTCGAGCTCGGGGCGCTGGATCTCCTGGATGTTGATGTGGACCTCGCGGCCGGTGAACTTGCGCAGCTCGTCGCGCAGCTTGTCGACCTCGGCGCCCTTGCGGCCGATGATGATGCCGGGGCGCGAGGTGTAGATCGTCACCCGCAGCCGGTCGGCGGCGCGCTCGATGTCGACCTCCGAGACCCCGGCGTGCGAGAGCCGGTCCTTGAGCCGCCGCCGCAGGCGCAGGTCCTGGTGCAGGGTCGAGGCGTAGTCGCCCGCGGCGTACCAGCGCGAATGCCAGGTCTTGTTGTAGGACAGGCGAAAGCCGTACGGATGCGTCTTCTGACCCACTACGATCTCCCTTCCTCGGCGGCGGCTTCGCCGTCCTCGCCGCCGCGCGCCTCGAGCTTCATGGTCACGTGGCTGCGGCGTTTGAGCTTGCGGAAAGCGCGGCCCATGGTGGTGAACCACACCCGTTTCAGGACCGGCCCGCCGTCGACGAAGATCTCCTTCACGAAGAGCTCGTCCACGTCGACCGCGTCGTTGCGGTTCTCGGCGTTGGCGATCGCCGACTTCAGGAGCTTCTCGAGCGGCCGTGCGGCGCGCTTCTTGGTGTGCCGGAGGATCCGCGACGCGTCCTCGACGGCCTTGCCGCGGATCAGGTCCGCCACCAGGCGGACCTTCTGCGGCGAAGATTGCAGGTGGCGCAGCCGTGCTACGTATTCCATCGCTCGCTCTCCGTGTTCCATCGCGCTAGCGCCGCGGCCCGGCCACCCGTTCCTTCTTGCCGCCGGAGTGGCCGCGGAAGGTGCGGGTCATCGCGAACTCGCCCAGCTTGTGGCCCACCATGTTCTCCGAGACGTAGACCGGGATGAACTTGGTGCCGTTGTGCACCGCCAGCGTGTGCCCGACCATGTCGGGGGTCACCGTGGAGCGCCGCGACCAGGTCTTGACGACCCGCTTCTGACCGCCCTCGTTCATCGCCGCGATCTTCGCCAGCACGTGCTCGTCTACGAACGGACCTTTCTTGATCGACCTCGCCATCGACCTCTCCCTACTTCTGGTAACGCCGCCGCACGATCATGCGGTCGGTGCGCTTGTTGTTGCGCGTCCGGTAGCCCTTGGTGGGCACGCCCCACGGGGTACAGGGATGACGCCCGCCGGAGGAGCGGCCCTCGCCGCCGCCCATCGGATGGTCGACCGGATTCATGGTGACGCCGCGGTTGTGCGGCCGGCGGCCGAGCCAGCGCTTGCGGCCGGCCTTGCCGATCTTCTGGATCTCGTGGTCGGCGTTGCCGACCTGGCCCACCGTGGCCCAGCAATCGAGGTGGACGCGCCGCACCTCTCCCGAGGGCAGCTTGACCTGGGCGTAGTCGCCGTCCTTGGCCATGAGCTGGGCGGCGACGCCGGCCGAGCGCACGAGCTGGCCGCCCTTGCCGATCCTGAGCTCGAGGTTGTGGACGAGGGTGCCGAGGGGGATCGAGCGCAGCGGCAGGGCGTTGCCCGGGTTGATGTCGGCATTGGCCCCCGCGGTCACCGTCGCGCCCTCGGCGAGCTTTTCGGGCCACAGGATGTAGCGCTTCTCGCCGTCGGCGTAGTGGAGCAGGGCGATCCGCGCCGAGCGGTTCGGATCATACTCGATCGCCGCCACCTTCGCCGGCACGCCGGCCTTGTCGTGGCGCTTGAAATCGATGGTGCGGTAGCGCCGCTTGTGACCTCCGCCGCGCCACCAGATCGTGATCTCGCCCTGGTTGTTGCGGCCGCCCGTGCTCTTCTTGCCCTTGGTGAGCGACTTCTCGGGCTTCTTCCCCGTGGCGGAGAGCTCGTCGAACGTCGGCGAGGTCTTGAAGCGGATTCCGGGACTGGTCGGTCGGTACGTCTTGATGCCCATGGATCAGGTCCCCTCGAAGAACTCGATCGGTTTCTCGCCCGCGGCCAGGCGCACGTAGGCCTTCTTCCAATCGGGGCGCTTGCCGAAGTAGCGGCCCTGGCGGCGGATCTTGCCGTGCACGTTGGCGATGCGCACCTCGGCCACCTTGACCTTGAAGTGGCTCTCGACGGCGCGGCGCACCTGGACTTTGTTGGCCCCCGTCGCCACCTCGAAGGCGTAGATGCCCACGCTTTCGCGTTGCACGGTCGATTTCTCGGTCAGCAGCGGCCGGCGGATGACGTCCTCGATTCTCATGCCAGCACCTCCACCAGGGCCGCGAGCGCCGCCTCGGTGAGCACGACGTGATCGCGGTCGATCACGTCGTAGACGTTCACCGCGCGCGGGTCGACCGTTTTCAGACGCGGGTTGTTGCGCGCCGCGAGGAGCAGGTTGTCGTTGGAGCGGGCGTCGACCAGGAGGGCCTTGCGGCCGATGCCGAGCCCGGTCAGGGCGGCCTTGAGCGCCGCCGTCTTGTGGCTCTCGAGCTCGAGGCTGTCGAGGACCAGGATGCCCTCCTCGGCGAGCTTGCGCGAGAGCACCGACTTCAGGGCGTTCTTCTTCTCGCGCACCGAGAGGCCGAGCGCGTAAGAGCGCGGCTGTGGCCCGTGCACGGTGCCGCCCTTGCGCCGCGTGGGGCTGCGGGCGTCGCCCACGCGGGAGCGACCGGTGCCCTTCTGGCGCCACAGCTTGCGGCCGGAGCCCGCGACCTCGCCGCGGGTCTTGGTCTTGTGCGTGCCGCGGCGCACCGCCGCCTGGCACGAGCGCACCGCCGTGTGGACGAGGTGCTCCTTGAACGGATACTCGAAGACCTCGGGCGGCAGGTCGATCTCCCTGAGGTCCTCGTTCGCGAGGTTCTTGACTGTGATCTTCATCGTGCGTCCTCACCCGGGCTCGGCGTGGCGCCGTCATCCTCGTTTCGCTTCGCGAAGGGCGACGAAGCTGTTGCGGGGCCCCGGCACCGCGCCCTTCAGGTAGATGAGGTTCTCGTCCGCGTCGATCTCCACGATCTGGAGGTTCTTCACCGTGATCCGCTTGCCGCCCATGCGGCCCGGCAGCCGCTGGCCCGGAAAGACCCGCGACGGATATGCCGACGAGCCGATCGAGCCCGGGCGGCGGTGGAACATCGAGCCGTGGGTGGCGCGGCCGCCGGCGAACCCGTGGCGCTTGACGACGCCCTGGAACCCCTTGCCCTTCGAGGTGCCGATGACGTCGACGTAGTCGTCTTTCTGGAAGATCGAGGCCTTGACCTGGTCGCCCGCCTGCGCCGGGTCGCCCTCTTCGACGCGGATCTCCACGAGCCGCCGCGACGGCGCCACGCCGGCCTTGTCGAAATGGCCCTGCAGGGGCTGGCTGACCTTCTTCGGCGCCCGCTCTTCGACCAGGGAGAGCTGCACCGCGTCGTAGCCGTCCGTATCGGCGGTCTTGCGCTGCACCACGAAGCACGGCCCCGCCTGGACCACCGTCACCGGAACGATCCGCCCGTCTTCCGCGAAGATCTGGGTCATTCCTAGCTTCTTGCCGAGGATGCCTTTCATTCGGGTCACTCCTCTCCAGCGTCGTCTCTAAAGCTTGATCTCGACGTCCACGCCCGCCGGCAACTCGAGCTTCATCAGCGCGTCGACGGTCTGGCTCGTGGGCTCGTAGATGTCGAGAAGCCGCTTGTGGGTGCGGATCTCGAACTGCTCGCGCGACTTCTTGTCGACGTGCGGCGAGCGGTTCACGGTGTAGCGAGAGATGTGGGTGGGCAAGGGAATCGGACCCACCACCCGCGCTCCGGTACGTCGAGCGGTATCGACGATCTCGTTCGTCGACGTGTCCAGGATGCGGTAGTCGAAGGCCTTGAGCCGGATGCGAATCTTCTCGTTGACCATCATGTATCCTCTTGCCTTGCCCCTGTTCTTGCCTCGTCCTGCGGCGATCGCTTCACTGGACGATGTCGGTGACGGTGCCGGCGCCCACCGTGCGCCCGCCCTCGCGGATGGCGAAGCGCACCCCCTTCTCCATCGCGATCGGCGCGATCAGCTCCACCGTCAGGTTCACGTTGTCGCCCGGCATCACCATCTC
>DASWIG010000320.1:0-15677 GCA_036397835.1 Thermoanaerobaculia bacterium | reverse complement strand
GCGCGTAACGACTCGAAGCCTTCCAGTCGTTACGATTCGCGGATCGGCCCCGTCTCGAAGCCTTCGGAAAGCCTCGTTTCGCGATTCGACGCGTCTCGAAGCCTTCGGAAGGCGAGGATCCGCGAAACGGCGCATTTCGAGCCGGTGAGCAAGGGAGACGCCGAAGTCGTCTCCCTCGTTCCCGTGCTCGCATCGACGTCGCAGGGGACGAGCCGGGTGTTCTCTCGGGTCGGCAAGGGGGCCGCGGGGAGAACGCCGCGTGTTTCCCTGGTGAGCACGGGCCTCGCCATGGACGAACCGCGTGTTCCGCGGGTGAGCACGCGCTTGAAGAGTCGATCCTGAACGTTGACGCACGACGACGAAAGGAGTGAATCATGTCATCGATACTGGTCAAGGCCAGGCAGAAAGCGGCGGTAGTGCTGAGCTCGCTGATCGAGACTCATGCCGCCGACGTGGGCAGGGCGATCGAGCACCGGCTCCGAGCCCACTTGAAGGAAGGAGAGACGATGCCCGACGTCGTGTTGGTGCTCGTCCTCCTGGCGCGGCTGGTGGCCGGCGCGGCCGTCAGGCTCGTGAGGTGGGACCGGGTCAAGCGCGACGAGGACGACGACGCCGGAAAGGCCCGGCTCCGGCGCGACCTGGCGGCCCTGGGACTGCGCCAGAAGCTGCTCGAAGCCCGCGATCTCGCGGCGGCTCTCTATGGCGGCAGGCGCGGCTCGGAGGTCCTCGGTCTGACCGGCCGCGTGCCGCAGGTCAGGCAGCCTGAGGCCCTGCTGACCCGGGCGCGTGCTCTGATCGACCGGCTTCGGGATCCGAACCTCCAGGCGCCGGCCGGCATGCTCGGCATCGCCTTCGATCCCGGGCAGCTCGCCCGGGAGCTCGAGACCGGCGTCACGGCTTTGGGTCAGGCCCTCGACGAGGTCGAGCGCGAGCAGCGCCAGGCAGGAACGACCGTCGCAGCGAAGGGCGACGCCATGGGCGAGCTCGACTCGGTCATGAAGGCGTGCGCCCTGGTCATGAAGGGGGCCTTCGGCCTCGCCGGCAGGCCGGACCTGGCGCGCAAGCTCGGCGAGCTGTCGCGGCGGAAGAAGCCGGTGCCGACCGGAAAGGAGGTGGACGTGAAGACTCGATAAGCCGTTCCCCCGATGACTCCGATCAGGAAACCAAGAACCATGACGACAATCCCCGCAAGGGGAAGAAAGGACAGATCGAAATGGCATCTTTAGCAGCAGTCGTACAACAGAAAGCGGTGTCGGTCTTCCGCTCGGCGGTGACCGCCCATGCCGGGCAGGTGATCCCGGCCATCGTCCAACGGATCGAGCGCGTCCTCGGCGAGGGCGAGGTCGTCCCCGACCTCTTCTTCTTTTTCTCCCTGCTCGGCAGGATACCGGCCGAGGTCATGGGGCGGTTCATCGAGGGCGACAAGGCGCACCTCGACGAGCTGACCAACGACCTTGAGCCCCGCGAGCGGCGTGACGAGGTCGGGGGCAGGGTGCGCAGCAAGCTCATCAACATCCGCTCGATCACCGACGGTCTCTTCGGCCCGGTGCGCAGCGCCGAGATCCTCGCCACCGACGGGCCGACCGCCGAGGTCGCCCAGTCGGAGCTCCTGTGGCGCCAGGGCGACCACACGGCCACCCGGCTCGAAAAACCGGCCCTGGCGACGCCGAGCATGACCACCGCCAGCCTCCAGTTCGATCCGGCGACCCTGGGGTCGGAGCTGAGGGAAGACGTCGACGCCTTTCGCCAGGTGCTCGACGAGTGCGAGCAGGCGCGGCGGGAGGCGGAGAAGACCCTGCTGGTGCGGGAGGAGCTCTCGGCCGAGAGCGCGACCGTCCTCAGGGGGTGCCGGCTCATCCTCGAGGGCATGCTCCTGCTCGGCAACCGGCCGGACCTGGTCTTCCGTCTGCGGCGGGCCATGCGCCGCCGCCGGCGGACCGCCGGCTCCCCGCCCGTCCCTGACGCCGGCGAGACCCCGACCGCCCCGGGCGATCAGCCGCCGGCCCCTGACGAAGCCTCCGACTCCGAGTCGGAATCCCCGTCCACTCCGTAGACGGTCCTGACGGACCGGCCCTGGGCGGCCCCCGTGCCGCCCAGGGTTTTCCTGTTTTCAGCTCACGCCCGGCGGTGTCCTTGAGGACGTTCACCCTCGCCGTGGCCACGTCGAAGACGCGGACCTGCGTGGTGCCCTGAGGTGGTGGACGATCGACGCAGAATACCACGTCGCCCTCAAGAGCCCTCGTTGCCCAGATCCTCGATCTGGGCCTCCATCGTCTCGAGATCGACGACGGCCACCGTCGACCGCCCCGTCAGCCAACCCTTGAGGTCATCAGAGACATGAGGTAAGCTGGAGCCGGCCTATCCCAGGGCCGAATGAGCTCGGAGAGGACCATGACTTACAGCGCCATCGTCGAGGACAGAGAATCTGCTGGCTTTACCGCCTCCGTTCTAGGGTGGCCGAGCTGCACCGCGACCGGCGCGACGAAGGCCGAAGCATTGACGCGCCTGCGCCAAGTCATTCGAGACCGCCTCTCCAGCGTAGAGATCGTCCCCGTCGAGGTCGACGTTCCCGAGGACGGCCATCCCCTGGCCAGGTTCGCCGGTATGTTCAAGAACGACGCCCTCTTCGACCAGTTCGTCGAAGACATGGCTGCGTACCGGCGCGAGGTCGATGCCGAGACGGCAGACTAGCGGTTCGTCGTGGCCCCCTTCATCCTCGACACCGACCACGTCACGCTTTTCCAGCGTGCCCATCCTGGGGTGCAAGCGCGCGTCCTGGCGCTTCCCTTCAGAAGTGTGGTGAGCACCATCGTGAGCGTGGAGGAGCAGCTTCGGGGCCGATTGAAGGCCGTCCGGCGAGCCTCCGACGGCCCAACGCTCATCGCTGCTTACGACCGGATGCAGGCGACTTTAGAATTCTTCCATCATCTCCCCATCCTCGGCTTCGACAGCCCGGCACATGAGCGGTTCACTCGCCTTCGAGAACAGAGGATCCGTATTGGGACTCACGACCTTCGCATCGCCGCCATCGCCCTGGCGACCGGCGGCGTCCTTGTCACGGGGAATGCACGCGACTTTTCTCAAGTGCCTGAGTTGAGGCTCGAAGACTGGTCCAGAGGATAGAACACGGTGGCGTAGGTCGATACGCTCACGGACCGTCAGCCAGGTCCAAGATCTCCGCCTCCATCGTCTCGAGATCGACGACGGCCACCGTCGACCGGCCCGTGAGCCAGCCCCCGACCTCGCCGGGATTGACGACGAGCGTCGACCCCTGCTTGCGCACGTCGACCTCGTGAGTATGGCCGTAGACGACGAGGTCGAAAGCGCCGCTGGCGGCGATCGGCTCGGCCAGCTCGGGGTAGTGGACGGCGGCGACGCGGCGGCCCGCGGGCTCGGCCGCGGCGAGGTTGGGGTGGACCTGGCCGATGCCCTCGAAACGCTTCGCCAGCCCCACGCGCTCGCCGTCGTTGTTGCCGAAGACCGCCAGCACGAGGCAGCCGAGATCCGCCAGCGGGGCCACGGCGAACGGCGCCACGAAGTCGCCGGCGTGGACCACGAGGCCGACGCCGCGCGCGTTGAAGAGCTCCACCGCCCGGCGGACCATGGGCACGTTGTCGTGGCTGTCGGCCATCACGCCTAGCTTCATGGGGACCTCCGGAACCCTCACCCCCGGCCCCTCTCCCAGGGGGAGAGGGGAGCAGGACGTGAGGTCTTGGCCCCTCTCCCCCTGGGAGAGGGGTTGGGGTGAGGGACCCCGTCAGCTCCGGGTGGCGACGCCTTCGCGCGGCATGGCGCGGATGTCGGCGTCCTCTTCGAACTGGAAGTAGGCCATGTCGTCTTCCTCGGACTCCGGCTCGTAGACTTCCTCGTCCATGTGGAAGTCGTGGTAGAAGCCCAGGCCGGTGCCGGCCGGGATCAGACGGCCCACGATCACGTTCTCCTTGAGGCCCCGCAGGTGGTCGACCTTGCCGCTGATCGCGGCCTCGGTGAGGACCCGCGTGGTCTCCTGGAACGACGCCGCCGAGATGAAGCTCTCGGTCGACAGCGACGCCTTGGTGATGCCGAGCAGCAAGGGCCGGCCGATCGCCGGCCGGCCGCCGGCGGCCAGCACCCGCTCGTTCTCTTCCTGGAACTTGAAGCGGTCGACCTGCTCGTCGATGAGGAAGTTGGTGTCGCCCACCTCCTCGATCTTCACCGAGCGCATCATCTGGCGCACGATCACCTCGCAGTGCTTGTCGTTGATGGTCACCGACTGCGAGCGGTAGACCTCCTGGATCTTGTCGACGAGGTAGCGCTGGAGCTCCTTCTCGCCCAGGACCTGCAGGACGTCGTGGGGGTTGATCGGACCGTCGATCAGGGGCTCGCCGGCCTTGACCCGCTCGCCGTCCTGCACGTTGACGTGGATGTAGCGCGGCACCAGGTACTCGCGCACCTCGTCGTGGTCGGAGGTGACCAGCACCTTGCGCATGCCTTTGTGGATCTCGCCGAGGTGCACCGTGCCGTCGATCTCGCTGATGATCGCCGGCTCCTTGGGGCTGCGCGCCTCGAAGAGCTCCTGGACCCGAGGAAGACCGCCGGTGATGTCCTTGGTCTTGGTGGTCTCGCGCGGGATCTTGACCAGCGTGTCGCCGGGGTTGACCTTGTCGCCGTGGTTGGCGATCAGGTGCGAGCCCGACGGCAGCAGGTAGCGCCGCTCCTCGTCCCTGCTCTTGACGAAGATGGTGGGCGCCCGCTTCTCGTGCGCCGAGGCCTCGACGATGATGCGGTGCGACAACCCCGTGACCTTGTCGGTCTCCTCGCGGACATTCTCGCCCTCGGCGATGTCGTGGTACTCCACCGTGCCGCCGATCTCGGTGAGGATGGCCGAGGTGAAGGGATCCCACTCCACGAGCTCCTGGTCAGGCTCCACGGCGTCGCCCTCGCGCACCCGCAGGTGCGAGCCGTAGGTCAGGGCGTAGCGCTCGAGCTCGCGGCCCTTGGGATCGGTGATCACCAGCTTGCCGTTGCGGTTGACGACCACCAGGTCGCCCCGGCGGCTGCCGACGGTGGAGACGTTGATGAACTTCACCACGCCGGGGTTGCGCGCCAGGTGCTTGGACTGCTCCGAGACCCGGCTCGCGGTGCCTCCGTAGTGGAAGGTGCGCATGGTGAGCTGGGTGCCCGGCTCGCCGATCGACTGCGCCGCGATCACGCCTACCGCCTCGCCGATGTCGACCGTGCTGCCGGTTGCGAGGTTGCGGCCGTAGCACAGCACGCAGACGCCGCGCCGCGATTCGCAGGTCAGGACGGAGCGGATCTTGACCTTCTCGATGCCCGCCCCCTGGATCTTGTTGGCGAGGTCCTCGGTGATCTCCTCGCCGATGCCGAGCAGCAAGTCGCCGGTCATCGGATCGTAGATCTCCTCCTGGGAGACGCGGCCGACGATGCGGTCGCGCAGCGGCTCGAGGATGTCGCCGCCCTCCATGATGGCGGTCACGTAGATGCCGTCGATGGTGCCGCAGTCGGGCTCGGAGACGATGACGTCCTGCGCCACGTCGACCAGGCGCCGGGTGAGGTAGCCCGAGTCGGCGGTCTTGAGCGCCGTGTCGGCGAGGCCCTTGCGGGCGCCGTGGGTGGAGATGAAGTACTGCAGCACCGAGAGCCCCTCGCGGAAGTTGGCGGTGATCGGCGTCTCGATCACCTCGCCGGAGGGCTTCGACATCAGGCCGCGCATGCCGGCGAGCTGGCGCACCTGCTCGCGCGAGCCGCGCGCCCCGGAATCGGCCATCATGCGGATCGGATTGAACTCGTGGGCGGCCTCCTCCTCGCGGTGCATCTGGCCGAACATCTCCTCCGAAACCTTCTCGGTCACCCGGTGCCAGATGTCGATGATCTTGTTGTGGCGCTCGCCGGCAGTGATGACGCCGGCCGAGCGCTGCTGCTCGATCTCGATGACCTCGTTCTTGGCCTGGTCGATCAGGCTCTCCTTCAGGCTCGGCACCACCATGTCGTCGATGCCGATCGAGATGCCGGCGCGGGTGGCGTAGTAGAAGCTGATCTCCTTGAGCTCGTCGAGCATCTTCACGGTGGCGTCGTTGCCGAGGTTGATGAAGCAGTAGCTCACCAGGTCCTGGAGGCCCCTCTTGCGCAGCAGGCCGTTGATGAAGGGCATCTCGGCGGGCAGATTCATGTTGAGGATCACCCGGCCCACGGTGGTCTCGATGAGACGGTTCTCCACCTGCTCCATCTCGGCGTGCACCACGTCCTGGTCGTTGTACTGCTGGCGCAGGTCGATGTGCGGCCCGGTGTAGCGGACCTTGATCCGCGTCTGGGTCTCGAGGTCGCCGCTATGGTGCGCGATCAAGACCGAGTCGAAGTCCGGGAAGAGCCGGCCCTCGCCCCTGGCGCCGTCCTTGGCCAGCGTCAGGTAGTAGCCGCCGAGCACCAGGTCCTGGCTCGGCACCGCCAGCGGCCGTCCGTGCGCCGGCGAGAGCAGGTTGTTGGCGGCCAGCATCAGCACCTGGCTCTCGATCTGCGCCTTCAGCGACAGCGGCACGTGGACCGCCATCTGGTCGCCGTCGAAGTCGGCGTTGAAGGCGGCGCAGACCAGCGGGTGGATCTGGATCGCCTTGCCCTCGATGAGGGTCGGCTTGAAGGCCTGGATGCCCAGGCGGTGCAGGGTCGGGGCGCGGTTCAGGAGCACCGGATGGTCTTCGATGACCTCCTCGAGGGCGTCCCACACGGCGTCTTCCTCGCGCTCGACCATCTCCTTGGCCGCCTTGATGGTGCCCACCAGCCCCTTCTCCTCGAGGCGGTTGTAGATGAAGGGCTTGAACAGCTCGAGGGCCATCTTCTTGGGCAGGCCGCACTGCTGGAGGTTGAGCTCGGGGCCGACGACGATCACCGAGCGGCCGGAGTAGTCGACGCGCTTGCCGAGCAGGTTCTGGCGGAAGCGGCCCTGCTTGCCCTTCAAGGTGTCGGAGAGCGACTTCAGGGGACGGTTGTTCGAGCCCTTGAGCACCCGGCCGCGGCGGCCGTTGTCGAAGAGGGCGTCGACCGCCTCCTGGAGCATGCGCTTCTCGTTGCGCACGATGACCTCGGGCGCCCGCAGCTCGAGGAGCTTCTTCAAGCGGTTGTTGCGGTTGATCACCCGGCGGTAGAGGTCGTTGAGGTCGCTGGTGGCGAAGCGGCCGCCGTCGAGCGGCACCAGGGGCCGCAGCTCGGGCGGGATGACCGGGATCACGTCGAGGATCATCCACTCCGGGCGATGCCCGCTGCGCCGGAAGGCGTCGACCACCTTGAGCCGTTTCGCCGCCTTGAGGCGGCGGATCTGGCTGGTGTCGGTCTTCATCACGATGCGCAGCTCCTCGGCGAGCTCGTCGAGGTCGATGCGCGAGAGCAGCTCCTTGATCGCCTCGGCTCCCATCCGCGCCTCGAAGGCCCCTTCGCCGTACTCGTCGCGGATCTCGCGGAAGCGCTCCTCGGAGACCAGCTCGTTCTCCTTGAGCTCGGTGTCGCCCGGGTCGATGACCACGTAGCTCTCGAAGTAGAGGATGCGCTCGAGGTCGCGCAGCGAAAGGTCGAGCAGGTGGCCGATGCGGCTGGGCAGACCCTTGAAGAACCAGACGTGCGACACCGGGCTGGCGAGCTGGATGTGCCCCATGCGCTCGCGGCGCACCCGCGAGCGGGTGACCTCGACGCCGCACTTGTCGCAGATCACGCCCCGGTGCTTCATGCGCTTGTACTTGCCGCACAAGCACTCCCAGTCGGTGATGGGGCCGAAGATCTTGGCGCAGAAGAGTCCGTCGCGCTCCGGCTTGAAGGTCCGGTAGTTGATGGTCTCCGCCTTGGTGACCTCGCCGAAGCTCCACGACAGGATCTTCTCGGGCGAGGCGATCGAGATGCGGATCGCGTTGAATTCCTTGAGCGACTGCGGCTTTTCGAAGAAATTGACCGGCTGCAAAGGAAACCTCCTATTCCGGATTTCAAGCCTTGAGGAGCTCGACGTCGAGGCACAGGCTCTGCAATTCTCGGACCAACACGTTGAACGACTCGGGCAGGCCCGGATCGTCGGGCACGTCGCCCTTGACGATCGCCTCGTAGACTTTGCTGCGGCCCTCGACGTCGTCGCTCTTGACCGTCAGCAGCTCCTGCAAGGTGTAGGCGGCGCCGTAGGCCTCGAGCGCCCACACCTCCATCTCGCCGAAGCGCTGGCCGCCGAACTGGGCCTTGCCGCCCAGCGGCTGCTGGGTGATCAGGGAGTAGGGGCCGATCGAGCGCGCGTGGATCTTGTCGTCGACCAGGTGCGAGAGCTTGAGCATGTAGATGTAGCCCACCGTGACCTTCTGCTCGAAGGGAATGCCGGTCATGCCGTCGGAGAGCTCGCTCTTGCCCGAGAGCGGCAGGTCGGCCTCGCCCAGGTAGTCCTTGAGCGTCTTCTCGCTGGCGCCGTCGAAGACCGGGGTGGCGAAGGTCACGCCGAGGGCGCGGCCGGCCCAGCCGAGGTGCGTCTCGAGGATCTGCCCCACGTTCATGCGGCTCGGCACGCCCAGCGGGTTCAAAACGATCTCGACCGGCGTGCCGTCGGGCAGGTAGGGCATGTCCTCCTCGGGGAGGATCCGCGAGATGACGCCCTTATTGCCGTGGCGGCCGGCCATTTTGTCGCCCACCTGGAGCTTGCGCTTCATGGCGACGAAGACCTTGACCAGCTTGATCACGCCCGGCGGCAGCTCGTCGCCCTTCTGCAGGAGCTGCACCCGCTCCTCGTTGACGCGGTGGATCACGTCGATGTGCGAGTCGGTCTTGCGATAGATCTTCTCGACCTCCTCGAGCACGTCGGTGGACTTCAGCGGCAGGCGCAGGATCTCCTGGCGGGTGAGCTTCTGGAGGCTCTCGTGGCTCACCTCGCCGCCCTTCTCGAGCAGCACGTCGCCGGTCGCGGCGAGGACGTCGCGCATGACCTTCTGGCCCTTCAAGAGATCGCGGATCTTCTTGTTGCGCTCCTCCTGGAGGATTCGGGCCTCGTCCTTGATGTTCTTCTGCAGGCGGGCGATCTCGGCCTCCTCGATCTCCTGGGCGCGCTTGTCCTTCTCGACGCCCTTGCGCGAGAAGATCTTGACGTCGACGATCGTGCCCTCGATGCCCGGCGGCACCTTGAGGCTGGCGTCGCGCACGTCGCCCGCCTTCTCGCCGAAGATGGCGCGCAGGAGCTTCTCCTCGGGCGTGAGCTGGGTCTCGCCCTTGGGCGTGACCTTGCCCACCAGGATATCGCCGGCCCTGACCTTGGCGCCGATGCGGACGATTCCCGCTTCGTCGAGGTCGCGCAGCGCCGACTCCGAGACGTTCGGGATGTCGCGGGTCACCTCCTCGGGGCCGAGCTTGGTGTCGCGCGCCTCGATCTCGAACTCCTCGATGTGGATGGAGGTGTAGTAGTCCTCCTTGACGAGCTTCTCGGCGACCAGGATGGCGTCCTCGAAGTTGTAGCCGCGCCACGGCATGAAGGCCACCAGGACGTTGCGGCCGAGGGCGAGCTCGCCCTGCTCGGTGCACGGGCCGTCGGCCAGGACGTCGCCCTTCTTGACCCGCTGCCCCTCCTCGATCACCGGCTTCTGGCTGATGCAGGTGTTCTGGTTGGAGCGCCGGAACTTGATGAGCTGGTAGATGTCGGCGCCGAAATCCTTGGCCTCGCCGGTCTCGGGGTCCTCGCCCTCCACGCGCACGATCACGCGCTCGGCGTCGACCGAGTCGATCACGCCGCCGCGGCGGCAGACCACCACGGCGCCGGAATCGCGCGCCACCGTGCCTTCGAGCCCGGTGCCGACGATCGGCGCCTCGCTGCGCAGCAGCGGCACCGCCTGGCGCTGCATGTTCGAGCCCATGAGGGCGCGGTTGGCGTCGTCGTGCTCGAGGAAGGGGATCAGCGCCGCCGCCACCGACACGAGCTGCTTGGGGCTGATGTCCATGTACTCCACGCGCTCGCGCTCGACGGTGATGAAGTCGCCGCCGGCGCGGGCGATCACCCGCTCGTCGGTGAAGTTGCCCCGCTCGTCGGTCACCGCGTTGGCCTGGGCGATGACGTACTTCTCCTCTTCCCAGGCGGTCAGGTAGAAGGCGAAGGGCTCGACCTCGACCAGCCGCTTGCCCTCCTTGGCGAGCGCCGGGTTGACCTCGTCGAGCTGGTCGCCGGTGACGATCTGGCCGAGCTTGAACGGTCCGCCGCCGACCTTGACGATCCGGAAGTGGCTCAGCACCCGGCCGTCCTCGACTTTCTTGTACGGGCTCTCGATGAAGCCGTAGTCGTTGATCCGGGCGTAGGTGGCGAGCGAGGAGATGAGACCGATGTTCGGTCCCTCGGGCGTCTCGATGGGGCAGATGCGCCCGTAGTGGGAGGCGTGGACGTCGCGCACCTCGAAGCCCGCGCGCTCGCGCGACAGGCCGCCGGGCCCCAGGGCCGAGAGCCGCCGCTTGTGGGTCACCTCGGAGAGCGGGTTGGTCTGGTCCATGAACTGCGAGAGCTGCGAGGAGCCGAAGAACTCCTTGATCGCGGCGATGACCGGCTTGGAGTTGATGAGGTCGTGCGGCATCGCCGAATCGATGTCCTGGTGGACCGACATCTTCTCCTTGATCGCCCGCTCCATGCGCACGAGACCGATGCGGAACTGGTTCTCCAGCAGCTCGCCCACGGCGCGCACCCGCCGGTTGCCGAGGTTGTCGATGTCGTCGACCCGGCCGACGTCCTTGTGCAGGCGCAGCAGGTACTCGATCACGCGGTAGAAGTCGTCGGCCGAGAGCGTCTTCTGGTCCACCGGCACGTCGGTGTCGAGCTTGATGTTGAACTTGAACCGCCCGACGCGGGAGAAGTCGTAGCGCTTGGCGTCGAAGAACATGCCGTAGAAGAGCGAGCGGGCGCTCTCCAGCGTCGGCGGGTCTCCGGGGCGCATGCGGCGGTAGATCTCCATCAACGCCTCCTTGGCGTTGGTGGTGTGGTCCTTGGTCAGGGTGTTGGTGACGAGGTTGCCGCACAGCTCCCAATCGGGGAAGAACACCTCGAGGTCGGTGGTCCGGCGGTCCTGGAGCCGCTCGACGACGTCTTCGGGCACGAGGTCATTGGCCTCGAAGAGGATCTCGCCGGTCGCGAGGTCGACGACGTCGGCGATGAAGAGCGCCCGCTCGAGCTCCGCCGTGGTCACCTCGCGATCTACCGACTGCCCGGACTCGAGGGTCTTGATCTCGGCCTTGTCGAGGGTGATTCCGGCGAAGAGCTGGTATTCGCGGCGGCTGCCGCGGGACTGGCGGTCCTTGAGCCGCTCCTGGTCGAGCACCCGCGGCGGGATCCTGAGCGTGAATCGCCCGTCGCCGCGGGGGAGAAGTCCGGTGCCGACGTAGAACTGGCGCAGGATGGCCTCGTTGGTCTCGAGGCCGAGGGCGCGCAGGAACACGGTGCCGTGGAACTTGCGCTTGCGGTCGATGCGCACCGACAGCACTTCCTTCTGGTCGTACTCGAACTCCACCCAGGAGCCGCGGTAGGGGATGATCTTGGAGAGGTAGGTGCGCGGTCCCTCCTTGGTGAAGAAGACGCCCGGGCTGCGGTGGAGCTGCGAGACGATGACGCGCTCGGTGCCGTTGATGACGAAGGTGCCGAAGTCGGTCATCAGCGGGATCTCGCCGAAGTAGACCTCCTCCTCCTTGGCGTCGCGCATCATGCGGGTGCCGGTCTCCGGGTCCTTGTCGTAGACGAACAGCCGGAAGGTGACCTTGAGCGGCACGGCGTAGGTCATGCCGCGCTCGCCGCACTCGGAGATCGAGTACTTGAGCTGCAGCTCCACCGGGCCGCCGCACACGTCGCACTTGATGACCCGGTTCTTGTTGATCGAGCCGCACTCGTTGCAGGTGACCATCTCCTCGTGGGGATGGTCGGTCATGATCTTGGCCGAGCAGTTGCTGCAGGTCATGCGCAGGTACTCGAGGCCCTTCAAGGTGCCGCACTTGCACTGCCAGTCGCCGATCGTGTACTTGACGAAATCGAGCGAGCAGGTCTCGCGGAAGTCGGAGAACGGGAAGATGCTGGTGAAAACGGCCTGCAGACCGTGGCCGCCCCGCTCCTCCGGCAGCAGGTTCATCTGGAGGAACCGCTCGTAGGACCGGCGTTGCACGTCGATCAGGTTGGGGATCGGCAAGGTGGTCTTGATCTGAGAGAAATCCCTGCGGCCATTCGAGGATGCGATGCGGTCAGTCATGGGATCTTCACGCTCCTTCCGGCAAGAGCTGCCGCCATTCCCGGTGAAGGATTGGGTGGTTATAAAAAGCAAAAACACCATGCCCCGGCCCGCCGGTAAGGCGGCCGTCAACGGGGCATGGTCCTTCTCGCTTGCGCACGCGCTTACTTGAGCTCGACTTGCGCGCCGGCCTCTTCGAGCTTCTTCTTGATCGCTTCGGCTTCATCCTTGGAGACGCCCTCCTTGACGGCGACGGGCGCCGACTCGACGAGGTCCTTGGCCTCCTTCAGGCCAAGGCTGGTGACCTCGCGGACGACCTTGATCACGTTGATCTTCTTGTCGCCGAAAGAGGATAGCATCACGTTGAACTCGGTCTGCTCCTCGGCCGCCGCGGCGGCCTCGCCGGCCGGCCCGGCCGCCGCCGCCACGGTCGCGGCCGCGGCCGAGACGCCGTAGTGTCCTTCCAGCGCCTTGACGAGATTGTTGAGCTCGAGCACGGTCATCTCGTCGATCTGCTTGATGAATTCCTCGGTCGCAACAGCCATTGTCCTACTCTCCTTCAAAGCTCTCGGAATCTCTTCCGTTTTGGTTCTCGGAAACCCCTTCTACAACTCTTCACTCGGCGCCCTCGCACTATCCGACGTCACGCCGTGCGATCTGGTCGAGCACCACCACCAACTGCCGCGGAATCGCCGCCAGGCCACGGGCCAGACGGGAGATCGGCGACTGCAGAAGGAAGACGATCTTGCCGATCAGCTCGTGGCGGCTCGGCAACTTGGCCAGGCTCTCGACGTCGGCGCCGGCGATCGGCCTGCCGTCGACGACGCCGCCCTTGAACTCGACGATCGGCACGTCTTTCTTGAAATCGGCCAGCGCCTTGGCCAGGCCCACCGCGTCGTCGTTGGTGTAGGCGACGGCGGTGGGCCCCTGGAACTGGTCCCTCAGGTGCGCGAGGCCCTTGCCGTCGACGGCAATGAGCGCCAGCGTGTTCTTGACCACGCGGTAGTGGCCGCCCCTTTCGCGGACGCGGCTCCTCAGCTCGCTCGCCTGCGGCACCGTGATGCCCTTGAAGCTCACGAGAAAGGCGTGCGGCGCCGCCGCGAGGCCGTTCTGGTATTCCTCGATCAGCTCTTGTTTCCTGGTGCGCGTCAATGCCATTGCCGGCCCTCCTAGGCCTCCGCCGCCTGCATGGCGGCGCTCTCGTCCAACTTCAGGCCGGGGCCCATGGTGGAGGAGAGACTGATCCCCAGAACGTACTTGCCCTTGGCGGCGCCGGGCCTCGCCCGCAGCACGGCGCTGATCAGCGCCAGGGCGTTGCCGCGGAGCTGGTCGACCTCGAAGCTGAGCTTGCCCAGCGGCGCGTGAACGATCCCGGTCTTGTCGACGCGGAACTCCACCTTGCCCGCCTTGATGTCCTCGATCGCCTTGGCCACGTCGAAGGTCACGGTGCCCGACTTCGGGTTGGGCATCAGGCCGCGCGGGCCGAGGACCCGGCCGAGGCGGCCGACGACCTTCATCATGTCCGGCGTCGAGATGACGGCGTCGAAGTCGAGCCAGCCTTCCTGGATCTTGGCGGCGAGCTCGTCGCCGCCCACGTGGTCGGCGCCGGCCTCCTCGGCTTCCTTCATCTTCTCGCTGCTGGCGAAGACGAGGATGCGGACCTTCTTGCCGGTGCCGTGCGGCAACACGACGTTGCCGCGGACCATCTGGTCGGCGTGCTTGGGATCCACGCCCAGGCGCAGCGCGATCTCCAGGGTTTCGTCGAACTTGACGTAGGTCGACCGCTTGAGCAGGCCGATCGCCTCGTCCATCTCGTACGGCCGCCGTTCGACGCCTTGCGCGACCGCTCGTTGTTTCTTGCCTCGTCTTGGCACGTCGCTTCACCTCCGACCCGGCCGGGTGCCGTGCCGCCCGCGTCGTAATCGGTTGGGGTTAATCCACGACCTCGATGCCCATCGAGCGCGCGGTGCCCGCGATGGTGCTCGCGGCCGCCTCGACGGAGGCCGCATTGAGGTCCGGCATTTTGGTCCTGGCGATCTCTTCGACCTGGGCCCTGGTCACCGTGCCGACCTTGTTGCGGTTGGGCTCGCCCGACCCTTTGTCGATGGCCGCGGCCTTGCGCAGCAGCACGGCGGCCGGCGGCGTCTTGGTGATGAAGGAATAGGAACGGTCGGCGTAGACCGTGATCACCACCGGAATCACCGTGCCCATCTGGTTCTGCGTGCGGGCGTTGAACGCCTTGCAGAAGTCCATGATGTTGACGCCGGCCTGGCCCAGCGCCGGCCCCACCGGCGGCGCCGGCGTCGCCTGGCCCCCGGTGATCTGCAGCTTGATCTGCCCGACAACTTTCTTCGCCATCTTCCTTACACCTCTCGCGGCGCCGGCCGGCCGGCCGCCTGATGTCCGCTAGAGCTTCTCCACCTGCAGGAAATCGAGCTCCACCGGGGTCTGGCGCCCGAAGATCGTCACCATCACCTTGAGCGTGTTGCGGTCGAGGTTGACCTCGTCGACCACGCCCGAGAAATTGTTGAAGGGTCCGTCGATGATCTTGACCGGCTCGCCCTTCTCGAACACGTACTTGGGCTTGGGCTTCTCTTTGGCCGAGACGACCTGCTCGAGGATCTGGTCGACCTCCTCCTGGGTCAGGGGCGTGGGCTTCTTGCCGGTGCCCACGAATCCGGTCACCTTCGGCGTGTTCTTGACCACGTGCCAGGCCGGATCCGACATCTCCATCTCGACCAGGATGTAGCCCGGGAAGAACTTGCGCTGCGTTTCGCGCTTTTTGCCTCCCTTGAGCTCGACGATCGTCTCGGTGGGGATCTTGACCTCACCGAACTGTTCGCCCATACCGAGGGCCTCGGCCCGCTGGCGCAAGGTCTCCGCCACGCGCTCCTCGAACCCTGAATAGGTATGCACGATGTACCATTTGCGTTCGCTCGCCATCATCCGTTACTACCACTTCCGTTACTACCATTGGGGGCATGCATCGAAACTTCACAAACCGAGCAGCTTGAAGGTTTCCTCGTAGACCCATTGGATCACGCGGTCGGAGATCCAGAGGTAGACGGCGAACACGAAGCTCGTCACCAGCACCACGGCGGTGGTCGTCATGACCTCCCGGCGCGGCGGCTTGGTGACCTTCTTCCACTCGCCCCGGACCTCCGTCAAGAAGGTCCTGGTGCGGGGAAAGAATTCCTTGATGGATTTGGTCAGGTTGCTCATGCTCATGATCTGTCGCCTGGTGGCAGGGCAGGAGGGGCTCGAACCCCCGACCGCCGGTTTTGGAGACCGGTGCTCTACCGACTGAGCTACTGCCCTACTGTCGCCTTTCCTACCGTATCCTCACTGGACGATGTCGGTGACGGTGCCGGCGCCCACCGTGCGCCCGCCCTCGCGGATGGCGAAGCGCACCCCCTTCTCCATCGCGATCGGCGCGATCAGCTCCACCGTCAGGTTCACGTTGTCGCCCGGCATCACCATCTC